>DKLW01000071.1:0-7380 GCA_002455835.1 Fidelibacterota bacterium UBA6630
AGTGGATCCACCTGAAAAAGATTGGGATGGCATTTTTACAATGAAGACAAAATAATATTGAATCCTTTTCAGAAGCATTCTGCTTCTCATTAATTTCTAGACTCTATTCTTATGGAAAAATCCCGCGGAAATATTCTTTGGATCGATGATGAAATCGACCATCTTAAACCCCACATACTCTTTTTAGAAGAAAAAGGATATGGTATCACCATTTGTGATAATGGTTCTGAAGGCATTCAACAATCCAAGGATCAAAATTATGATTTGGTTTTGTTGGATCAATTCATGCCTGGATTGGATGGAATAGAAACGCTTCAAGAGATTAAGGAATCGAATCCGGCCCTACCGGTCATTATGATTACCAAAAGTGAAGAAGAATGGCTTATGGATGAAGCCATATCTGAGCGAATTGCCCATTTTTTAATCAAACCGGTGAACCCAAATCAAATTTTCATGGCCTGTAAGCAAGTGCTTGAAAATTCAAAAATTCGAGGTGAAAAGACCACGAGCGGTTATTTGAAGGAATTTCAAAAAATTGAATTCGATGCCGACGATGCGATCAATTTTGATGATTGGTGGAGAATCTATTATCGACTGGTAAAATGGCAATTGGATTTTGAGGAGCAAAAAGAGGCTAATCTCCATCAAATATTAATGGAGCAAATTCAATCCTGTAATCGAAAGTTTACCAGTTTTATCGAAGATAATTATGCGGATTGGCTAGGAGATGAAAATCGTCCTATACTATCAAAAGACATTTTTAATAAAACCGTTCGGCCCCTATTAAATGATAATGAAAAGGTATGCTTATTGGTCATGGACGCCATGCGCTTGGATCAGTTCATGACCTTATATCCATTATTGGCTGAAGATTTTTCAATAAAAATTGAGCCATCGGCTGCAGTATTACCATCTGCAACACCATTCAGTAGAAATGCCATATTCTCCGGGCTATTCCCGGATGAATTCTGTAAAAAATATCCCGAACAATTAGAAGCCATGAAAGTAGATGTGGGCAGTCTCAATAAAATGGAAAACCAAATGATGATGGATCAATTGCATCGAAACAGATTGGGAGAGAAATCCCTTCATTATCATAAAATATGGATGGCAGAGGAAGGACAAAAATTTCAATCCAAAGTTGGGCAATATCTCAATTTTGATTTACTAGCAGTCGTAGTCAATTTTGTAGATCAATTGGCCCATCGTCGTTCCGAATCGGATGTATTGAAAGAAATGGTTCCCGATGAGTCGGGTTATCGACAAGCGGTAAAAGTATGGTATCAGAATTCATGGATTCGGAAAGTTTTATCCGAATTGGGTTCGGCCGGGTTTAAAGTGGTTTTGACCAGTGATCATGGCAGTATTATGGTGAATCGCAGTGCCATGGTGGCTGCAGATAAACATTCTTCTTCAGGCATCCGATACAAACATGGTCGCAATATCAATTCCAATGAAAAAAGCGCCATCGACATTCGGGATTTGACATCATTTCGCCTGCCGGCTTTAGGCCATCAAAATAATTATTTATTGGCGAAAGAAGATTTTTTCTTTTTGTATCCCAATGAGCAGCAAAAATATAAACAAAGAATTAAAGCAAGCTTTCAGCATGGAGGCATATCCATGGAAGAAATGATGGTGCCAATTTTTATCATGGATCCAAAATGAACGAATACAAATTTCATTCTGTAGAAGAAACGCAGCAATTCGCTGAAGAATTTGCACAGCAGCTGCTACTCGGATCAGTGGTGGGATTAATTGGAAATCTGGGAACAGGGAAAACCACCTTCACTCAGGGATTTGCAAAAGGATTGGGCATTGATGATCATATCATTTCGCCCACATTTAAATTGGTGAGTGAATACGATGGTATCCATTCTTCCCTCTATCACATCGACTGTTATCGGTTGGATCATCCTGATGAATTTTTAAATATTGGCGGTGAACACTTTTTGAATCCAATTGAAGGAATTACACTCATCGAATGGGCAGATCGGATCGAACCCTTATGGTCAGATGATTGGATTTTTTTACATTTTGATCGCATTGAATCAAAACCGGATACTAGAACGCTAAAAATTTCTGGAATAGAATTATGAATATTTTAGGAATTGAAACGGCAACGGATTGGTGTGGTGTAGCCCTGATTCAAGATGGTGAATGTACGGCAAAAATAGAAGAACGTATTCCGAGGCAGCATGCAGAAAAACTACCCCTTTTCTATGAGGAACTGAGTGCCCAATCCAATATAAATGAGATCCAAATGGATGCGGTGGCCGTTTCAATCGGTCCCGGTTCATTCACAGGGTTGCGTGTAGGGTTGGGATTTGCGAAGGGATTGGCTTTTGCAAAAGATTTGCCCATTATTCCCGTCCCAACACTACAGGTGATAGCCGCCAATAGTGAATTGGAGGAACAGGATTTTTCAGTATTATTATACTCTCATCGTGATGTGGTATATAAACAAAAATACGCCGGTGGAGATCCAAAATCCGTAGAAGAAGTGACAATATGGAGTGACATAGAGCATTCCGGGTTATGTATTCATTATGGATGCGGAAAACTGATGAATAAAGAAAATTATTCATCCGTACCACCTAGTGCTAGAATGACCGGATTATTGGGGGAGAAACACTACGATGAATGGGTCGTAACCCAACCTTATGATTTGGTTCCCAACTATATTTCTCCATTTGAATTGGGCCAGAAAAAGTGAAAATCCGAAGAGCAATTCTGGCAGACTTGGATATGATTGTTGAAATGGAGAACAGAATTTTTAAAAATCCATGGGCAAACGGGTCCATTGGTGTTGAATTGGCTCGAAAAGAAAATTCATTAAATCTGATTGCAGAACTTGACGGCAAACCCATGGGATATTTTTTCGCCCATTTGGTAGAAAATGAAGCCCACATCCTCAATATAGCTTTGGATGTACCTTTTCAAAACAAAGGGTATGGAAAGCAATTTCTGAAAAAAATATTAGATGAATATCTCCAATATGCGGACGTGTTTTTAGAAGTAAAACGCTCTAATTTCCCCGCTATAAATTTATATCTTCATTTTGGTTTTGAAGAGATTGATATTCGTGAAGAATATTATTTTGACGGTGAAGATGCAGTCATCATGGTTAAAAAAGTGAAAGCGTATGGCCTGGTTCCGTCGTAAAGACAAAAATATTGCCGATCTGGAAAAGAAAGACATTCCCAGCGGTCTGTGGATTAAATGCCCATCCTGTTCAGAAATTCAGTATAAACCGGAATTGGACAAAAATCACTCTGTTTGCCGCCATTGTGATCATCATTTTCGGGTTCCACCGACTATTTACCGTGACATCATTTTAGATGAAGATAGTGCAGAGAATTTATTTTCAAATGTAAAATCTGCTGATCCCCTGAAATTCAAAGCAGGGAAAACATATACAGATCAATTAGATAAGGCCATGTCCAAAACAAACCAGAATGATGCGGTCAATTGTTATGCGGGTAATATTAATGGGCAAGCCATCATTCTTGGTGTAATGAATTTTGGATTTATTGGGGGCAGTATGGGGTCTGTGGTTGGTGAATTGATATCTCGCTGCATAGATTTAGCTAGAGAAAAGAAATTACCATTCATTTTGGTATGTGCCTCAGGCGGTGCGCGGATGCAAGAATCTGCATTGTCATTAATGCAGTTGGCCAAGACCAGTTCAAAGCTTGCACGATTTCAAGAAGAAGGCGGCCTCTATATTCCAATTCTAACGGACCCAACAACCGGTGGTGTTACGGCCAGTTTTGGTATGCTCGGAGATATTATTTTAGCAGAACCAGGTGCTCTCATTGGTTTTGCCGGTCCAAGGGTTATAAAACAAACTATAGGCGAAGATTTACCAGAAGGATTTCAGCGGGCTGAATTTTTACAGGATAAAGGATTTATCGATCATATTGTCCCTCGTGAGAATATGAAAGCGGTTCTTTCCAAGTTGATCGGGTTATTATCTTCATGAGCCAACCATCCATTTTAATTTCTAACGATGATGGCATTTATTCAGACGGTATTTATGCACTCTGGGAATCTATGTCGGAAATTGGAGACACCATTGTGGTTGCACCCAATACTGAAAAAAGTGCCGTGGGCCACGCCATCACATTATCGGATCCGATTCGAATTGAAGAGGTAAGCCGATCGGGCGATTTTTCAGGATATGCCGTCAATGGAACGCCAGCGGACTCTGTTAAAATTGGTGTGAAAGCCATTATGAATTCAAAGCCGGATATTATCATTTCTGGAATTAATCATGGGGCAAATGTGGGCCAGAGTTTACTGTATTCAGGAACAATTTCTGCAGCAACTGAAGGTACATTTTTAGGTATTCCATCGATTGCAATTAGTTTAGATGCTCTTAGAGATTGTGATTTCACTACTGCAAAAGCAGTGGCAAAAACAGTGGTGAATGCAGTTCTCGAGAATGGTTTACCGAAAGATACCCTGTTGAATGTAAATGTTCCTAAGGATCGTAAAAACGGAATAGGGGGCTATCAAGTCACCCATCAAGGGTCAATATATTTCAAGGATCATTTTGAGAAACGGGAAGATCCACGGGGACGATTATATTATTGGATGACTGGTGATATCAAAGATCCAGATACCGATTTGAATTCCGATGGTGTGGCACTGAAAGAAGGCTATGTAAGTATTACACCCCTTCAGCTTCAGATGACAAATATGGATTTCACACATGAATTGAATGAATGGAGTTTTGATTGAGCACATACCATAAAGGGGGTGTGCTCATTCTTGATTTTGGGTCCCAATATACCCAATTGATTGCACGCCGAGTGAGAGAACACAAGGTTTATTCTGAAATATTACCTCCTGAAACCGCATTAGAAGACATTTTAACAAGATCACCATCAGCTTTAATTCTATCCGGTGGTCCATCCAGTGTATTTGGGGATCAAGCGCCTGACTTTGATCAAGCAATCCTCAACACGTCTATTCCCATTTTGGGCATTTGCTATGGATTACAATTATTGGCCCATCATCACGGGGGATTGGTAGAGTCAACCGGAAGTGGGGAATATGGATCTGCCGAAATCCAAATTGACTCACATGATGGTTTATTTACAGGTGCATCCAATTGTTCACAAGTTTGGATGAGCCATATGGATCGGGTAACCCAATTGCCCAATGGATGGCATACCCTTGCTCATTCCTCGAATGGCGTGATTGCGGCTATGGCCAATTCAGACCAATCGAGAGTGGCCACACAATTTCACCCTGAAGTAGTACATACAGAAGAGGGCGATTTATTTCTTAAAAATTTCTTATTTAATATTGCCGGATGCGACCCCACGTGGACTACGGGCAATTTTATCGATGAGCAAGTGGCATTAATTCGCAAACACGTTGGCGATGGTAAAGTATTGGTCGGTGTGAGCGGCGGTGTGGATTCATCAGTGGTTGCTGCATTAATGCATAAAGCCATCGGTGACAGATCTACAGCGGTATTGATTGATCATGGATTGATGCGAAAAGATGAAGCCAAAAGTTGTGTAGAGGCATTACAAGATGGTCTTGGCGTTAACATCCATTGTTTTGATGAATCAGAATTATTCTTATCTCAATTGACAGACATAACTGATCCGGAGAAAAAACGGAAGATTATTGGGAATCAATTCATTTATTCTTTTGAACGGATTGCAGGTGAAATGGGTGAGATGGATTTTTTGGCCCAAGGGACACTTTATCCTGATGTAATTGAAAGTGGTGTGAGTAAAGGCAAATCAGCCCATGTGATTAAAAGTCATCATAATGTGGGCGGACTTCCAGAGGATATGCGATTTGAATTGGTTGAACCTCTTCGAGAATTATTCAAAGATGAGGTGCGTAATGTAGGGCGTGAATTGGGATTGCCCGAATCATTGATTGAAAGACATCCATTTCCGGGTCCAGGATTGGGAGTTCGAATTATTGGGGACATCACTCGAGAACGCATTTCTATTTTGCAGGAGGCAGATCAAATCTATATGGATATTCTTCATGAAGATGAACTTTATAATGACATTTGGCAGGCATTTTCTGTATTGATTCCTGTTCAAACTGTTGGCGTGATGGGAGACCAACGGACTTATGAAAATTTATTGGGTATAAGAGCTGTTACAAGTACAGATGGTATGACAGCAGATTGGTTTCGGATGCCATCCAAAACATTGACAAAAATATCTAACCGTATTGTAAATTCTGTCCGAGGTATAAATAGAGTGGTATACGACATCACATCAAAACCACCAGGCACTATCGAATGGGAATAAGGTTTAATTCCTATTTGAAAAGGTGATTTAACTCACAAACAATATTAATAATTACTGATAATTTTTCACTATGTGTGGTATAGTAAGTTACTACGGTAATAAAGATGCCGTCCCTATTTTATTAAATGGACTAAAGCGTCTGGAATACAGAGGATATGATTCAGCTGGGATTTCTATTATGGGTTCTACAGGGATTGAGTCCGTTAAAAAAGCAGGTAAGGTTAAGGAATTAGACCGATTGGTCGAAAATTCTGTTATTAATGGATCTATTGGAATGGGTCATACCCGATGGGCAACCCATGGTGAACCCAATGATAAAAATGCTCATCCCCATTTTGATGATACAGGAAAAATTTCCCTAATTCATAATGGTATAATTGAGAATTATTCCTCAATAAAATCATATCTCGAAAAGAAGGGACGAACCTTTAAAAGCGATACGGATACTGAAACTCTCGTTCAATTAATATCAGATATTTATTATGGAGATGGACTCTCATTCGAACAAGCAGTTGCGGTGGCATTGAGTAGAGTTGTAGGTACCTATGGTATAGTTGCATTTTGCTTTGATGAACCTGATAAACTTGTTGCAGCAAGGCATGGAAGTCCCCTTGTCTTAGGTATTGGTAAAAATGAATATTTCATTGCCAGTGATGCCTCTCCTATTGTGGATCATACGCGGAATGTTATCTATTTGGATGAAGGTGAAATGGTAACAATTACCCAGAATGGTCATGAGATCCGAACTATTAAAGATGATACCATTATAAATAAAGCAATAACTGAGATTGATTTTTCAATAGAAGAAATAGAAAAGGGCGAATATCCCCACCATATGCTCAAGGAGATTCATGAGCAGGTTCACACAATCACTGATACCATGCGTGGCAGAATCGATCCCGATGATGGGATGGCCCATTTGGGTGGTATTCAGGAATATATGGATCGCATCAAAAAAGCGCATCGAATTTATATTACAGCTTGCGGCACATCATGGCACGCAGGACTCATGGGTAAATATCTATTGGAAGAATATGCGGGCATCCCTGTTCATGTAGAATATGCATCTGAATTTCGATACCGCGAA
>DKLW01000071.1:7757-8546 GCA_002455835.1 Fidelibacterota bacterium UBA6630
GGTGAAACTGCAGATACGTTGGCAGCAATCAAAAAAGCCAAGGCGAATGGTGCTCTTACAGTAGGTATATGCAATGTAGTTGGTTCATCCATAGCACGAGAGACGGATTGTGGGATTTATACCCATGCGGGTCCTGAAATTGGAGTCGCATCCACCAAAGCTTTTACGGCTCAGGTTACAGTATTGTTTTTACTTTCTCTTTGTTTCAAGCGGAAAAATGGTATTTCTGCTATTATTGGACAAAAATTTGCCAATGCGCTCATGAACATTGGAAATCAGGTTCAAGACGTCTTGAATAGTTCTGAAGATATTTTGGAAGTGGCCAAATTAACAGTGGAGGCTGATAACTATCTCTATCTTGGTCGCGGGCTGAATTTCCCCGTAGCATTGGAGGGGGCATTGAAGCTGAAAGAAATTTCTTATATTCATGCAGAAGGCTATCCGGCAGCAGAGATGAAACATGGCCCTATCGCATTGATTGATGAAAAAATGCCCGTGGTTTTTTTAGCTCCTCATGATAAAACATATGAAAAAATACTCTCCAATATTCAAGAGGTAAAGGCGAGAAAAGGTGTAGTGATTACGGTTACAGATAAACGGACAAAAGATTTGGTCGCCGTTTCTGATTATATGATTGATGTGCCATCCTCTCACCCAAAAGTATTTCCCATTTTGGCATCCATTACCTTGCAATTGTTGGCTTACCATTTAGCCGTACTTCGTGATTGTGATGTGGACCAACCTCGAAATTTGGCAAAATCGGTGACCGTAGAATAATTCAAGGTTTTA
>DKLW01000021.1:0-2560 GCA_002455835.1 Fidelibacterota bacterium UBA6630
TTAGGTTCCTCCTTGGTTAGGTTTTAATTGAACAAAAAAAGGGGCAGGTATCCCATGCCCCCTTCTGGTTCAATTCTTTCGCGTTATGTGTATGTGGTTATCTGTTCCACTATCATTTCTATCACTCGAATTTAAACACAAAATAGAATTAATCAATAATTTTTGAATAAAGTCATTTTTTCAACTATTTCTCTTCGTGAATCACCCAATAAGTGCCTAAAATCTAGCTTATATTTCATAAATGAAATTTTGGAGAATACCATAAAGTGGCAAACATTTCACATATTTTAGGCCGAGAAGTGCTCGATTCAAGAGGGAATCCAACTGTAGAGGTTGAAGTTCAATTACAGGATGGAGCCACGGGCAGAGCCATCGTGCCTTCCGGCGCATCTACCGGGGAACATGAAGCTGTAGAGCTTCGTGATGGGGATCAATCCCGGTATGTAGGCAAAGGCGTCCAGACCGCTGTATCCAATGTAAATACAACAATTGCCGGTACCTTGATCAACGCAAATGCCGATAATCAATCTAATATTGATAAAATGATGATCGATCTGGATGGTTCCCCTAATAAAAGTAATCTTGGTGCCAATGCGATACTGGGCGTCTCCATGGCTGTGGCCCATGCTACAGCAGAATCTAATGGACTTCCATTGTATGCATCTATCGGAAACTCTGGATCCGCAACCCTGCCTATCCCAATGATGAATATTCTCAATGGCGGAAGCCATGCAGACAATAATGTGGATATCCAGGAATTTATGGTTTTCCCCATTGGCGCTGAATCATTCTCCCACGCACTTCAAATGGGAACGGAAACATTCCATCACTTAAAATCTGTTTTAAAGCAAAAAGGGTTAAACACCGCTGTGGGAGATGAAGGCGGGTTCGCTCCTAATCTACGCTCCAACGCGGAAGCGGTTGAGGTCATATTGGAGGCCATTGAAAAAACGCCCTATTCCTTAGGTAAAGAATTGTATCTGGCGCTGGATGTGGCTTCAAGTGAGATTTATTTAGACGGTCAATACCACTTGGCTTCAGAGGGCAAAACTTACTCATCTGAAGAAATGGTAGATTATTTGAAGTCCCTTGTGGATCAATACCCAATTGTTTCTATTGAAGATGGGCTGGATGAAAATGATTGGAAAGGCTGGGAGATGTTAACCCAATCTATTGGGAACCGTTGCCAAATTGTTGGTGACGATCTTACCGTTACCAATATTCATCGCCTCCAACAGGCAATTGATGGAAAAGCCATGAACGCCATCCTGATAAAATTAAATCAAATCGGTACGGTTACAGAAGCCATCCAAGCCATTGAATTAGCAAAAGCCAATCATTATGGCGCCATCATTTCTCATCGATCCGGTGAAACAGAAGATGTTACGATTGCGGATTTCTCAGTGGCCATGGGCATGGGGCAAATTAAAACAGGATCTTCCTCCCGAACGGATCGCATCGCCAAATACAATCAACTCCTTCGGATTGAATCTGCCTTGGGTGTAAATGCAAAATATCCCGGGATAGACGTTTTAGGGAAGTCTTGATCAAAAGAGGGGAATCCAAGCGTAAAAGGCGAAAGACGTCACCACGGACATCTTCAGGGGATGTGCAAAAGCGAATTATACGGGCCATCTTGATTATGGGCGCTGTGGCGCTTATAATTATTTTCTTCTTCGGCGATCATGGACTCTATCAACTCTATACTTTGAAAAAAGAACGGAACCAGATTCAAGAAAATATTAATCAATTACGCGAAGAAAAAATTGTACTGGAAGGTGAAAAATCAAGACTCCAAACTGATCAAAAATATATTGAGGAGCTGGCCCGGGTAAAATACCGTATGGCAAAAAAAGGAGAGAAAGTCTTTAAGGTGATTGAGAAAAAAGATAAGAAAGATTAATCTTTCTCCAAATCTCTTCCCAAGTACCGGCTGTGGATCATTAATTCATCTTTTTCATCTTCTGTTAATCCGTCGTACCCGACCTCGCTGATTTTATCTAATAACTGATCTATATTGCGCTGCATTTTCATCCGGCGCATGTCACGTTTTTCTGTCTTTTTATACTTCATCTCCGCCAGCTTTGAATTAAACAATATACGAAGTTTTGGCCACGTCCATGGTGACTTCAAATAGATATACCCAATCAACATCCCTGATAAATGGGTCAAATGGCTAATATATGATCCGCTGGCACCCCAAGACGAGACAAAAGCAATAGCACCTAAAAAGATGACAAAATATTTTACTTTTACTGGAAATAAAAAATATATGAGCACCTTCCTATTTGGGAACATAAGTCCATATGCCAAAAGAATACCGTAAATGGCGCCACTTGCCCCGATTAAAACCGCATAAGCATTGCCTATATTGAAGGCCAGCCACACCAATCCGGCTCCCATGCCAGTGACAAAATAATATTTTAAAAATTCTCGTCGACCCCAAATGGATTCCATTTCAGATCCGAACATCCACAAAACAAACATATTCATAAAGATGTGAAAAAAATCACCATGAATGAACATATAGGTAAAGGGCTGCCAAACGAGTGGCCATACA
>DKLW01000052.1:0-10482 GCA_002455835.1 Fidelibacterota bacterium UBA6630
ATGGTCCTGTGTTGAAAAAATATTGCAGGATGACCATGTCACCTCAGCACCTAGTTCTACCAATGTTTCAATCAATACCGCTGTTTGAATGGTCATATGCAAACAGCCTGCGATACGCGCGCCTGCCAATGGTTGAGAAGGACCGTATTCTTCACGAATTGATATTAAGCCTGGCATTTCTGCTTCGGCTAATGTGATTTCTTTTCTTCCCCATTCAGCCAAAGAGATATCTTTCACTTTATAGGGCAATCGATCGGTTTGAGTCATTTCTGCTAAAGCCATGATTAATTCCTTTCAGTAATGGCTGATCTCAATGCATCAACCATATCTGTTTTCTCCCAGGTGAACAACTCATTTTCGCGGCCAAAATGTCCATTGGCGGCTGTTGGTCTATACCGGGGATGTTTTAATTTTAAGTGGTCAATGATGCCACCTGGACGAACAGGAAATACAGTTTTGGCTACTTCAGTCAACTCTGCATCAGAAAGATCGCTCGTTCCCAATGATTTCACATAAAATGAGGTGGGTTCTGCCACGCCAATACTATATGAAAGCTGCACTTCACATTTATCAGCCAATCCGGCAGCTACAATATTTTTGGCAATATAGCGAGCCATATAGGCTGCAGAACGGTCCACTTTTGAAGGATCTTTTCCAGAGAATGCACCACCGCCATGGGGGGCATAGCCACCGTATGTATCTACGATGATTTTCCGTCCAGTTAATCCTGTATCTGCTTCAGGGCCACCAAAAACAAATCGACCAGTTCCATTCACAATAAATTCTTCTTCATAGGGTAATCCGCACTCATCCAATACGGGCTTGATTACTTTTTCTATCATTTCAGATTCAACAAAATCATGTTCGGCAGATTCATTCTCAAATTGGTCCAACATATCATTATGCTGTGTAGCAATAACGACTTTCGTAATGGAAACTGGATTTCCATTTTCATATGCCACAGATACCTGTGATTTACTGTCGGGCCGCAACCAAGGGATGGACCCATCTTTTCGCAGGTCTGTCATCCGTTCGACCAGGCGATGAGAAAGATGAATTGGCAATGGCATAAGTTCATTGGTTTCATTACATGCAAAACCAAACATAAGGCCCTGGTCACCGGCGCCCTGTTCTTCATGGAGACCTGCGCCTTCATCCACACCTTGCGCAATTTCAGGACTTTGTTTATCCAGCATGGATAGCACTTTTACTGTTTCAGCATCCATGCCATAGGCTTTATCCGTATACCCAATTTCGCATAGAGTTTCTCTCACTACCCGTTCAACATCTACGAATCCTTGCGATGTAACTTCACCGGAAACCACAATTGTGCCGGTGGTGGCCAATGTTTCGCAGGCCACACGAGACTGAGGGTCCTGCGAAAGTAAGTTGTCTAAGATAGCATCCGATATGGCATCACATACCTTGTCCGGATGGCCTTCTGAAACTGATTCAGATGTAAATACAAATTTGCTCATGTTATCCTGATTTAATTATGTTGTTGTTATAACAACCGATAATTTACAATAGCTAATAAACCCCTCCAAATCGGCGATATAATTGTTTATCGGTGCTTTTTCCACTTATCCACAATTTTGACAATCTGATGATATATTTTTTCAATATAATCGTCAATGGATTGAAATCCATTTGTGGATGAGGCTTTTGCATTCAGATCATGCTGAGTCATATGTAAATTGATTTCTGTGGCGAATAAACTATTTTCATGTGATATAACGATGTAACAATTATTGATACGCTTGAAATATTTTTCAAACTTAAATACACCTTCTTCTGCATGATCCCGGAGGTCATCTGGTGCTTGAAAATGTCTGGCTGTAAATCCAATATTCATAATGACTCTTTTGTTATACGGTTATAGAAGGCCCTGCATCCCTTACGTATTCATCGCCCAAATCATATTGTGTGAAATTATCCTGAAATTTCTTAACAAGATCCATAGCTGTTGATCGATACTCTTCTTCATCTGCCCAAATGTTTTTAGGGATAAGCAAACTGGCATCAATATCACCCAGTGTTTTGGGAACCAAAATGCCAAAATATGGATCAACTTCAAATTCAGAATCATTAATATTACCATCCAGAATCGCATGGATGATCGCTCGTGTTACGGGCAATGAAATTCGTTTTGCGCCCGATTGTGCACTGGCGCCCACCCATCCTGTATTCACCAAGTATGCCGGTGTCTGATGACTATTCATTTTCTCTCGAAGCAATTCGGCATACCGCAATGGATGTAGTGTCAAAAACGGTCCTCCAAAACATGGCGAAAAAGTAGCGGTTGGTTCCGTAACACCCCGTTCTGTTCCAGCCACTTTTGCCGTATATCCGCTGATAAAATGGTACATGGCTTGCTCCGGCGAAAGTTTGGCCACTGGGGGGAAAACACCATAGGCATCACAAGTGAGGAAGATAATGGTATCCGGATGGCCAGCAACAGCTGGTTTACCCATACCATATACAGAATTATCAATGTAATTCAATGGATATGAAACACGTGTATTTTCTGTTTTGGATCCATCATCATAGTCCACTTCACCTGTTGCTTCGTCATATACCACATTTTCTAATAGGGCACCTTTTCGGATGGCATTATAAATATCCGGTTCATTTTCCGGATTTAGATTAATGGTTTTTGCATAGCATCCACCTTCGAAATTGAAAATACCGTCATCGGACCATCCATGCTCATCATCACCAATTAATGGCCGCTTGGGATCCGTAGACAGGGTGGTCTTACCTGTGCCGCTCAAGCCAAAAAAGATAGCTGCATTCCCTCCATCTTCATCCACATTGGCCGAACAATGCATAGATAAAACCCCTTTTAAGGGGAGCATATAATGGAGGACAGAAAAAATACCCTTTTTCATTTCGCCACCATACTCAGTACCGCCGATAATGGCTAACCGCTTGCCCATATGAAAAATGATAAATGTTTCAGAATTCATCCCATACTTTTCAAAATCCTCATTGAAGACACTAGATGCATTGATGATGGTGAAGTCAGGTGCAAACCCATTTAATTGTTCTACCTCAGGCCGGATGAACATATTATGGACGAAGTGTGCCTGCCATGCCCGTTTGGCCAAAATCCGCACATTAATACTGTAATTGGGATCGAATCCAGCAAACCCATCAAACATATACGTTTTGGAATCATCAGTATTATAATAATTGATCACTTTTTCATATAATTCATCAAAAATGGCTTCATCTATTTTTCGATTCACTGGCCCCCACCACAGTTCATCTGTGGAGGTGGGTTCATCTACGATATATTTATCCTTGGGGGACCGACCCGTATATTTACCCGTATCAACGATAGTGCATCCTCTGGGGCCAAAAACCCCTTCTCCATTATTTACTGTTTCTTCAATGAGACGGTCAATGGACAAATTTCGATGCACTTCTTCTACACCGGTGATACCCAGTGTGTCTAATCCTAAATTTTTACTAGCGATAAGCATTTACTCTCCTATTTTTCACCGTGCGGGTGGGCTTGTTTATATACTTTTTTCATTTTTTCAGGCTGTATATGTGTATATACCTGAGTTGAGGACAAACTACTATGCCCCAACAAATCTTTTACCGCGCGGATATCTGCCCCATTATCCATCAAATGTGTTGCAAAAGAATGGCGTAAAATATGGGGTCCCAATCGGTTGCCCTCAGCCACATATTTGATATAATTACGCATTCGTCTTTGTACCGTGCTTGTGGGGACCCTTTGATCTTTTGTATTTACAAATAAAGGTCTGTCTGATGGCGCAGAATTGAACGATAAACCACGATTATTTAGGTAATTTTCTACCCAAAATTTCGCTCTGTTTCCAAAGGGAATCAACCGTTCTTTATCTCCTTTTCCCTTTACTTTGATTAACTGATTGACTATATCTACATGCCCCACATCCAATTGAATTAATTCATTCAATCGGATGCCCGTTGAATAAAATAATTCCAGAATACTCCGGTCGCGGAGACCCATGGGTGTTGAATCATCTGGACTTTCCATCAGTCGTTCTATGACTTTTTGATCTACAAAATTAGGGAGTGATTTGGATACTTTTGGTGTTTTAACATGGATAGCAGGGTTGCGCGAAACGTGTTCAGATTTCACCAGATATTTATAAAATGATTTTATGGATGCCAAACGGCGCGCCACTGTTTTCCCTGTCAACCCATTATCAAATTCTGAGGCTAAAAACCCACGGATTGCTTGGCGATTGATCTGATCAAAACCCGAAATATTGGATGGCAAAAATGAAATGAACCGTGATAAATCGTTTTGGTATGCTTTTATCGTATGGTAGGAATAGCCCCGTTCTTTTTCCAAAAAATGATAAAATTCTGATAAAGTATTATCACTATCCATGAAAATCGTTCACTCCAATAGAACTAATATCTTCTGGAACTGGCGCCTCAATCGTTATAGTGGATTTGGTCGTGGGATGACTAAAAGAAATTTGTTTCGCATGGAGGGCATGTCGACCCAAGCCTTTGATAATGAGACGTAATGACTTTGTAACTTCGGGAATAAATCCCTTGGAGCGATTTAATCCGCCCCCATATTTATCATCGCCTATGATTGGATGCCCCATACTGGCAGAATGTACACGTATTTGGTGAGTCCGACCAGTTTTTGGGAAGAAAGAAACAGCACTGATATAAGGCCCTTGATTCAATACTTTATACCCTGTTTGGGCAGATCGGCCAGATGGCTCAATCTCATAAGAAGTGGGGTCCGATCGTTTTCGTTTAATGGCACCATCAATTGTCCCTTCACTATCCTCCCAAACGCCCCAAGTGATGCCAAAATATTCTTTTTGAATGGTACGCTTTTCAAACTGAGATGCCAAAGACGAGTGGGCTTTATTGGATTTTGCCACCAGTATTACCCCCGATGTGTGCTCATCCAAACGATGGACAATTCCAGGCCGTAATACACCATTTACATCTGAGAGTGATTTGAAATGATGGGCTAAACTATTCACAAGTGTTCCATTGGGTTTACCCACACCAGGGTGGACGGTCAGTCCCGCTTGTTTATTAATGGCGACCATAACTTCATCTTCATATAAGATATCCAATGGAATAGGTTCCGGTTCAATATGGGTATCGCCGGTTTCAATGTCCGGAATCATATAGGTAATGGATTCTGTTCCTTCCAGTTTTAGACTGGGTTTTGCTTTGGTCTGATTAACCAAAACCACACCATCCTGAATCATTTTTTGGATTTGTGTCCGGCTTAAGTCCGATAAATGATCAGACAGAAATTTGTCCAACCGGATTTGTTGTCCCCCAGTAGCTGAAAGGGATTTCATGATTAGTCGATCTGTTTTTCGCGTTGTTTTTCTAAGACCAGCGAATCATACAATACAAAGCCCATGCCAACAGTTACATATGAATCTGCCAGGTTGAACACATACCAATGAAAATTGCCAATCATAAAATCCAAAAAATCCACAACGGATCCCAAAAATACACGATCAATTAAATTACCGATTGCGCCTGCCAGTATGAGTGCGATGCCGGTACGAATAACAATGCCATCATTCTGAATCGTCCAAAGGTACCAAAATAGAAAGGCCGTGAATATGATCGATACGGCTGAAAAAACATATATGCCAAAAGGGAAGTTGATTCCAAAAGCCATCCCATCATTAGTCACATAGGTTAAATGAAAAAAATCCGGAATCACCGAAATAGATTCATAAAGAACCATGGTCTTTCGAACGATGGTTTTCGATATTTGGTCTGCGATTACCAATAGGGCACTCACAACCAGAATCCTCATCCTAAGCCAAGCTTTCCTTTTTCTTTACAGTCAACGCATTTGGTTGCATTTGGGACTTCCATCATCCGTTCTTCCGGAATCAAATCATCACAAATTTTGCAAATACCAAATGTGCCTTCATCGATGCGTTCTAAAGCGATTTCCAAATTTTTGAAATAATCGCTTCCACGATTCATGAGCATGAAATTCTTTTCCTGTTCATGTGAATCGGTGCCTGCATCAGCCATATGAAGACTATAAATGGAATCCGGTGTCACACCGCCTTGTTTGTTAGAAGCAGTACCCAACCCTTCACGAATAGTATCAACATCTTCAGAAACATTCCCCATTTTTTCTTCAATTGATTTTCTGAATTTCGCTAGTTTTGTTTTTGAATATTGTTTAGCCATTATGCTTAATCCCTTCAAATATTTACACGTTCCAGGCCAAAATGAACTGTTTGCTCGCCGATCTGAAACTCTCCTGTATACTCACCGCTTGCTTCATCATTCACCAGTTCAACGGCCAATACTTCATTTTTGAAAAATGCTTCGAATGATTGGATAGCTGCCCCTACTTCACCATCAAGATTTCCCGTAATTTTGATCCGATCTTCGACCGCGAAATTAGCATTTTTTCGCATAGTTTGCACCTGTCTAATTACGTCTCTTACTATGCCTTCTCTTACCAATTCATCGGTCAATGATGTGGTTAATCCAACCGTCACATGATCATCCCCGGATGCGGTATAGCCTTCGACCGATTCCCCTTCAATAATTAAGTCTTCTCGGGCAATGGATATATCACCACTGTCCATATGAATTTTATAATTTTTATTCGTTCGAATCTCATTCAAAACATCCCCACCTTCAACTGATCCAAGATGGGTTCGAATCATATTGAGATCTTTCCCAAATTTTTGTCCCAATAAGGGCAAGTTGGGTTTCACCATATATCGGATTAAATCGGTTTCAGAATCTGCACGGCGAATGGATTTCACATTTAATTCGTCCAATACCACATGCTGTTGATTCAAAATGAAATCTGCCACATCATCGTCTTTGATAGTAAAAGCCAATTCTGCCAATGGTTGCCGAATTTTTAAGTTAGCCTTATTTCGGGCGGATCGCCCTAACTCTACAACGCGGCGTAGTGAGTCCACTTTTTCCATCAAAGCCGGATCGATCTTAGATTCATCCGCAACAGGATAGTCACATAAGTGAACGCTCTCCGGTGCATTTTTATCTAGATTGCACACCAAGTTTTGATACATCTTTTCTGACACGAAGGGGAGAATGGGTGCCATCACCTTAATGATACTGGTGAGCACTTCATAAAGAACCGTATAGGCCGCTTGTTTATCGCCATCATCTTCACTTTTCCAAAATCTCCGGCGGCTTCTGCGGATATACCAATTGGACAACTCTTCTAAGAATGCCTCAAACTTTTTCATCATTATATCAGAACGAAACCCATCCAACGCCGTTCGGGAATCTTGAATAAAGGCGTGGAGTTTGGATAAAATCCACTGGTCCATAATATTGAGATCAGCTTCAGTTACAGTTGATTTCGCCAGGTCAAATCCGTCCACAGCGGCATAGGTAGCAAAAAAGGAATAGGAGTTCCATAGTTGGATTAATTTTTTCCGGACTTCATTTCCATGGGCGTATCCGAATAATAAATTATGTTCCGGATTCTGGGATGCATATAGCCAGCGCATCACATCTACACCCATCTCTTCCGCTGCATCGTCAAACCAGATGGCATTCCCCCAGGATTTATGCATATCCCGGCCATCTTCTGCTTTCACCAATGCGTGGCCAAGTAAATTTTTGAAAGGTGCTTTTTCTTCCAGCATGGCAGCCATAGCCAAGAGCGAATAGAACCAATTTCTAAATTGCCCCGGGAAGGATTCAACCACGAATTCCGCAGGGAACCATTCTTCCCAGTAAGCCTTATTGGTATTATAGTCCAAGGTAGAAAATGGTACAATGCCTGCATCGAGCCAGGGATTCCCTACATCTTCAATCCGCGTACCGATTAATCCACTTTCAGGATGTTTAATTTTGACTTTATCAATCCATGGACGGTGAGGACTCTCACCTTCAAAATCATCCCACCCTTCTACGACCAATTCTTTTAATTCTTCTTTAGAACCCACCACATAATAGGAGTCATCTTCAAAGGTCCAGATGGGTAAGGCCAATCCCCAGAACCGTTTTTTGGAAATCATCCAGTCGCCCATATTATCCAACCATTCGTGTTCTCTTTCGCCACCCCACTCCGGAATCCAATTGATATCATCTACAATTTTTTTAATCTTATCCCGCCAATCCATATTAATATACCACTCGTCCACAAGACGGAATACCAATTCATCACCGGATCGCCAGCAATGGGGATAAATGTGAGGGTAATCTTCTACATGGAGGAGGAATCCCCGCTCTTTCAAATCATCTAGAATGGCTTGAACTGTATCTTTATCAGTAGCGCTTTTGCCTGCAAGCCAGCCAAATTTATCTGTGAATTTTGATTCTTCATCTAAAGGGGCGATGGACACAAATCCCAGTTTTTTCCCCACTTTATTATCTATATCACCGCAGCCCGGAGCCATGTGGACGATCCCCGTTCCTTCGCCACCTACTACAATATCATTCCCCATATTGTCCTTGCCGGGATTCACCACCTGATGTTGAGTTTTGCCCGTAGCACCTTCTGCTTCCAGTTTATCCACGGTATATGGATAACCGCCAGAGATGGATTGGGCTTCGAAATGATCAAAGGGACCATCATATGTCCACCCCACCATTTCTTCTCCTATGACGGTACCAAGAATTTCATAACCGCCTCGTTCTTTAAAAATCTGAGCGATAGTTTTCAGTTTGGGGACGCCCTCAATCCACTGCTTATTTTCTTTGAATTGTTTATCGAGACGCTTGAATTCAAGGTTCTCTTGAGCAAAATAATAAATGGCGCCATCGGCAGCTTGGAGTTTAACATAATCCAAGTTCCCATTCACGCCTGCAACCACATTGGATGTGAGCGTCCATGGGGTGGTAGTCCATACCAGTAAATATTCATTTTCACGATCACGAAGGGGGAAGCGGACAAAGACCGCTTTATGAGCCACAAGCTTACGTCCTTCGATAATCTCCATTTGAGAATAAGAGGTTCCCGACCGACCGGACCAAGGGACAACATCCGATCCTCGGTAAATTTTTCCTTCATTGAATAATTTTTTCAGGAAGCCCCAAATGGTATAATTATTCTCATCGGACATGGTATAATAAGAATCATCCCAATCCATCCAATATCCGAGGCGTTTGGACTGCTCTGTTTGTACCGTAGAATATTTATGAACACGGTCTTTGCACATATTTACAAATTTTTCAATACCAAAATCTTCCACTTCCTTTTTGGATTTGAAGCCCAATTCCTTTTCCACTTCCACTTCGACCCAGAGACCTTGACAATCGAATCCCTGCTGGTATCGCAGTTCATGGCCATCCATGGCTTTATACCGATTGAACACGTCTTTTAACGTCCGGCCCCAGGCGTGGTGAACACCCATGGGATTATTGGCCGTAATCGGGCCGTCGATAAATGACCATTTGGGTTTGCCGGTATTGGCTTCTTGGCGTTTCTGAAAGATGTTATTTTCTTTCCAGAAATCGAGGACCTCATGCTCCATGGCAATAAAGTCAGCTTGTGGTTGAATTCTTTGAATCATCGAATCGGTATTCATACTATTTTTAAGGGTGCCGAAATTAGTATTTTCACCGTCAGTAAACAAAGGGGAATAGAAACAAAAAAGGGCCATCTTGCCATGACCCTTTTAAAAATAATGTGTTAAGAAGTTTTAATCGTCTAATTCCAGTGTCATATATCGAGCCACACCATCCCGTTTTAGATGAAGCATAACCATATTCCGTTTACGCGTTTCTTTGATTAACCGATCAAAATCACGCTTCGATCTGCATTTCTTTGTCCCCACCCGGGTAATGAGATCACCGGCTTGGATGCCCGCATCAAATGCGGCACTCCCTTCTGCAACTTGGGTCACCACCACACCTTCATCGCGGGCACTAATTCCAAACTCACGGCGGGTATTTCGGTTCAATTCTGATACTTCGATTCCCAATGCATTTGTATCTCTTGGCCGGCTGCTGCTGGCTAAGAGCACTTCATCACCGGGCATTTCTTCTAATCTGACTTTAAGTGTTTTTTTCTTTCCATCCCGAATGATGAGCAAATCATAACGGCGGTTTGGTTTGGATGCTGAAACCGTATTTCGCAAATGATCTACACTATTCACCTTCACCCCATTAAATTCCAAGATTACATCACCAGTTTCTACACCGGCTTTTTCTGCAGGGCCTTCATCCACTACATCCGCCACTAGGGCGCCTTTGCGGGTATTTAATCCCATGGCCTGAGCCGAAGATTCATCAATGGGTTGAATTTGAACACCAATCCATGAACGCAAAACCTTTCCATGATCAATCAGATCACTCATAACCCTTTTCACCATATTGGCAGGGATGGCAAAGCCCACCCCCTTGTTACTCCGGTCAAATCCATTGGTATAAATGGCTGTATTTATTCCAATTAATTCGCCACCGGAATTCAATAAGGCGCCGCCGCTGTTCCCGGGATTGATGGCCGCATCAGTCTGGATAAAATCTTCA
>DKLW01000052.1:10787-10986 GCA_002455835.1 Fidelibacterota bacterium UBA6630
ATCAGTCTGGATAAAATCTTCATATACATCCCCTTGGATGATATTGCCCCGACCTTTCGCAGAAACGATGCCTGCGGTTACGGTATGGCTTAGATTGGCTGAGAATGGACTTCCTACCGCAATGACCCACTCCCCCACACGAAGGTCGTTAGAATCACCAAAATCAAGGTCTGACAATCCACGGGCATCGATCTGAAGA
>DKLW01000041.1:0-6011 GCA_002455835.1 Fidelibacterota bacterium UBA6630
CCTATGGGTTGGGATGCGTTTGGTCTTCCTGCGGAGCAATTTGCCATTAAAACAGGGACGCACCCTGCCATAACCACAAAGAATAATATTGATAATTTTCGCCGCCAGATCAAAATGTTGGGATTTTCATATGATTGGGATCGTGAAATCAATACCACCGATGATGAATATGTGAAATGGACCCAATGGATATTTTTACAATTATATCATAAGGGATTGGCCTACGAGGCGGAAGTGCCTGTGAATTGGTGTCCAGAGTTGAAAGCTGTATTGGCTAATGAAGAAGTGGTAGACGGAAAGTCAGATATTGGCGGCCATCCTGTACTAAGAGTGCCCATGCGTCAATGGATGCTCAAAATCACAGATTATGCAGAAGCTCTCCTTTCAGGGCTCGATGACCTAGATTGGCCCCACAGTATTAAAGAACTTCAGCGAAATTGGATTGGGCGATCTGAAGGGGCGAATGTGGACTTTTATATCCCCGCAATTAAAGAAAATTTAACTGTTTTCACCACGAGGCCAGATACATTATTTGGGGCCACCTATATGGTGATGGCACCGGAACATCCTTTTGTCAAAACATTGGTCACGCCAGAACAGAAAGAAGTAGTAAATCAATATATTGACAATGCATCGAAAAAGTCAGATTTAGACCGGACGGAGTTAAATAAAGAAAAAACAGGTGTTTTTCTTGGTGTTAATGCAATTAATCCTGTGAATGGGGAAGAGATCCCCATTTGGATATCCGATTATGTAATAATGAGTTATGGCACGGGGGCGATTATGGCCGTTCCGGGACAGGATCAGCGAGATTGGGATTTCGCCAAAACCTTCAATCTGCCTATTATTCGAACTGTGAAGCCATCAGAAGAATTTGATGGTGAAGCATATACAGGCGATGGGCCGGCAATCAACAGTGCTTTTTTAGACGGGTTGCGGGTGGAAGAAGCAAAAGAAAAAATTACGGATTGGCTCGTGAATGAGGGCAAAGGGGAGAAGGACATCCAGTACAAGTTAAGAGATTGGCTTTTTTCCCGCCAAAGATATTGGGGTGAGCCTATACCCGTCATTCATCAAGATGGTTCCCCATCTCCGCTGAGTGAATCGGAATTGCCATTACTATTACCTGAGGTTGAAAAATATGAACCGGCTGGTACGGGTGAATCTCCATTGGCTAATATTTCTGAATGGGTTGAGGTGAAAGACGAATCTGGTAATATAGTGGGACTTAGGGAAACCAATACGATGCCGCAATGGGCCGGATCATGCTGGTATTATTTGAGATATATTGATCCAAAGAATTCAGAAAAAGGATGGGATGAAGCGAAAGAAAAATACTGGATGCCAGTGGATTTATATGTTGGCGGAGCAGAGCACGCCGTATTGCATTTACTGTATTCACGATTTTGGCATCATGTGTTATACGATCTCGGCCATGTTTCAACGAAAGAGCCTTTTCAGAAGTTATTTAATCAAGGGATGATTCTGGGGCAAGATGGAACAAAAATGAGTAAATCTCGTGGAAATGTGGTGAATCCTGACGAAACGGTTGATACGTTTGGCGCAGATGCTATGCGGATTTATGAAATGTTTATGGGGCCGCTTGATAAAGCAAAGCCCTGGAGTACCACCGGATTGCAAGGATGCGCTCGATTTATCAATAAATTGTGGAATATATTCTTCGACGAGGATGGCAAATTATTGAGTAAAATAAATAATGAATCTGCCGATAAAGATACTTTGCGTGCATTGCATCAAATGATTAAAAAGATTTCGGATAATCTTGATCAATTGCATTTCAACACATGTGTATCCGAATTCATGATTTTTACGAATCATTTACAATTCCAAAATTCCATTAATAAAAATGTATTAAAGACATTTGTTATATGTATTAATCCATTTATGCCTCATTTAGCGGAAGAATTATGGTCCTCATTAGATGAATCAACAGAATTATCATATGAAAATTGGCCATCTTATGAAGAATCAATGCTTGAATCAGATATGATTACTATTGCTGTTCAAGTAAATGGTAAAAGACGGGAAGAAATTAATGTGTCTAAATATGCTGATGAAGAATCAGTTTTAAATATGGCAAAAACTACTGATAAGGTTGTATCATTTATACAAGGAAAAGAAATCGTTAAAGAAATCTATGTAAAGGGTAGGATAGTCAATATCGTAGTAAGATAAAATTTAAATATATCTATAATTATACATAATATATATTATACATCATTAGGACAATACTTCATTTAATTTGAATAGATCCTCTTTGGTACCTATAACCATAATTTTTTGGCCGGATGATAATATAAAATCTGAATCTGGATTAATTACAGATTGTCCATCATTTTTAACAATACCAACGATGAGCAAACCATATTTTTCTCGAAATCGGGATTCTGCAATTGATTTACCATCGATTGATTGAAGATGTTCAATCGCGAATTCTTCAATTGAAAAATCAATAGATTCATATTCTTGTGTTTCCAGTGAAACCGTATCTTCTACAAATGGGCTTATTAATAGTTCAGCCATACGATGTCCGCCCGTTATATATGGATTGACGACTTTATTAGCCCCGGCTCGCTTTAGCTTTTTTCCGGTATCATGTTTTGCGCACCGACTGATGATGTATGCATCAGAATTGAGATTTCTCGCGGACATGGTCACAAACAAATTATCTTGATCATTATCTAGGACAAGAACAGTTCCTTTTGCATTTTCTATTCCCGCTTGAATGAGCGTATCGTCTAATGTGGCATCGTTTTGAATAAAATGGAATCCTTTATCTTTTATTTGTTCGATTTTGTCTTCATTTAGTTCAACAATAACAAACGGTATGCGTTTTTTATTGAATTCTGATGCGATGACTGCACCCATCCTGCCATATCCGCATATGACATAATGATTTTTCATTTTTGAAACTTTTTTATCCATTCTTTTTCTCCGATATGTATTCATTTCCATTATCTCATTTCCAAATTCGGAAAGGAGTACAGCAAAACCTGATGCCCCAAAAATAATGACAACTATGGCCCATAATTTCCCCGTTTCAGATAAAGGGTGCGTTTCACTAAATCCTACGGTAGAAAGTGTAATAACAGTCATATAAATGCTATCAATGAATGACCATTCATTTAATGGATCATTCATACCAATAGTATAAAAGCCCAATGAGCCCACTGTGATTAATACACCGAAATAAAGGGCAAACTTAAACCATTTTTTTCTGGGCAACATTATTGAACGCTGTTTTCTATCCACTTTAAATAATCAATATCCCCATCAGAAATATCGATGGAAACGATTTCTGGCACATCATAAGGATGTAACTGTTTGATTCCTTTAAAGGTTTTCTTGTTGATTGGCTTTAATGTTTTGATTATAAGTAAATATTCGGACTCGCTGTGGACTTCACCATCCCATTGAAATATGGAATGCATTTTTGGCAATATATTTACGCATGCAGCCAATTGCTGTTGCACCAGATGATTGGCGATTCTCTCCCCAGTTGATTTATCAGGTACGGTCGTAAAAATTATATTTGCTTTCATGCTGTTTTAATTTACACAATTCAGTTTGAGGTCACCAAAAGAAACCAATAGAGTAGTTCTTGTAAATAGGAAAAAAGTTATAATTTAAAATCGCATATGCGCCCGTAGCTCAGCTGGATAGAGCGTTAGATTCCGGTTCTAAAGGCCGGGGGTTCAAATCCTCCCGGGCGCACAAAAGCCTCCAATTGGAGGCTTTTTCATTTATACTTCGAATTCAATCGTGAATTAATATGGATTTCAATATCTGTACCAACTCATATACATCCGAGTAGGTATTATAAAGCGGTGTTGGTGCGATACGAAATACATTCGGCTCTCGCCAATCACATACTACATTGTGGTCCGTTAAAGCATCATATGCATCTTTACCGTTGGGTGTGGTGAGAGATAATTGGCATCCACGTTGTTCAGAATCAGTGGGCGTAATGATGTTAATCATGGAAAATTCCTGGGTGATTAAAGATTCCAGGTATCCCGTTAGATTGTGACTGGCTTTAATAAAAGATTCCATCCCAACATCATGATATACCTGAAGCGCATCTTTCATGGGCGCCATGCTGAATATAGGAGAATTGCTAATACCCCATCCTGCCGCATTTTGGATAGGGTCAAGGGTGGAATCCATTTTAAAACGGGTATCTAAACGATTGCTCCACCAGCCTGTGAATCGAGGACCTTCCCATTGGTGGTGTTTTTCATGAACGAAAATTCCAGATGGTGCGCCGGGACCACAGTTGAGATATTTATAATTACACCATGCAGCAAAATCTACATCCCAATCATGCATTTTTAATTCCACGTTTCCAGCCGCATGAGCCAAATCGAATCCTACAAATGCGCCAACTTGTTTCCCGGATTGAGTAATGGTTGCCATATCGTATTTTTGTCCCGTATAGTAATTCACACCGCCCAGCATTATTAATGCGATTGCATCTCCATGGTGCTCAATCGTTTGGATGATATCTTCAGTTCTAAGATTTGATTCGCCTGGTCGCGGCATCAGCTCTATTATGGCGTCATCAGAATTATAACCATGAAAATCAATTTGGGATTGGACCGCATACTGATCTGAAGGAAATGCGCCTCCCTCAATGATAATCTTATGGCGTTCTGCAGTAGGTTGATAAAATGAAACCAATAATAAATGAAGATTAATGGTTAAAGCGTTCATAAGCATAAATTCGTAGGATTGGCCGCCAATAATGGATTCAAAATATTTTAGAAACCGTTGATGAAATTCCACCCAATCTGAAAAGTATCCATCGGCACCTTTTTCCGCCCATATTTGAATTTGTTCTTGAATAGAGTTATTAACGCCCTTGGGTTGGAGTCCTAATGAATTACCAGAGAAGTATAGGAGTGGCTTCCCCTCTCGTTCTGGAATATTGAACTGCTTTCGAATTGAACCCAAAGGATTCAACTCGTCTTTTGCTTCCGCTTCATCCTTGGTGAAGGTGAAATGGGTCATGTGCCGAATCGACCTCCATCTATTGATAGGTTATAGCCGTTGATGTAACCGGCACATTCTGAAGCTAAAAATGCCACACCTTTTGCAATTTCAATGGGTTCCCCCAATCGTCTGAGTGTAGTATTCCCTGCCCATTCTGCTTTTATTTGATCTCTTGATACATCCAAGGTTTCCGCTTTTGCTTCTACTAATTCTTCTAGTCTATTTGTGGCTGTATACCCCGGTAAAACATTATTTACCGTTATTCCATCCGAACCCAATTCTAAAGCCAATGTTTTAGCCCATTGAGACACGGCACCTCGAATTGTATTAGAAACTCCCAGTCCAGGAATAACCTGATTAACAGAGATTGAAATTATATTTATGATTCGGCCAAACCCTCTTGTTTGCATAGAAGGTACTACAGCTTTAGTAATGACCTGATTGGAAACCAATAACCGTTCAAATCCTATTCGAAATTCATCAGGATCTGCCTCAATTAGTGGCCCGCCGTGAGGCCCACCGGAATTATTAACCAAAATATCAATAGGTTCCGATAATTCAGAGGAAAGAACATTTTGCAATAATGGGATATCATTAAAATCGGCACAAATGATTTGATGGTTTTGGTTGTTTTGAAATGCTAATTCTTCCCTAACCTTTTCCAATTTTACCTGATTTCGTGCCATTAATACTATTGCCGCGCCACGTTCTGCCATCAATAATGCGCTAGCCTTTCCTATGCCATCGGTACTGCCGCATACCAGGGCCCGTTTTCCGTTGAGAGTCAAATCCATTATTCGCCACCTTTTACAGGAAAATAAAAACCAAAATCATCTTTTATCATTCTTGCGCAACCAGTTCTATGGTGGTCCAAATGGATCCATCCACCATAACCATATTTTTCCTTCAAATTGGAACAGTCTTTAGGAAGAATGTGGGTATGGATATCAATTTTCATATTAAAGTTAGATATATTATGAATTAATTTGTTTTTAACA
>DKLW01000028.1:0-12681 GCA_002455835.1 Fidelibacterota bacterium UBA6630
TTTTGGGTAATACCCTCGTAATTTTAAAATTGATTTTTGATGACATGAGCAATTTTTTTTAATGAACTTTTCTGCCGTTCAAATCTTTTGGATTATCCTTATCGTGATTGGCCTCCTCAGTATCAAACGGATCGTCGCAGAAAAAGGATGGAGCCTCAAAGACTTCATCCGCGTAGAGGATGTTGATGATGATACGTAATTTGCTCATTATAGCTAGTTGCCTTTTAATTTCATGTGTGTGGTGGGATTAACGGACAGGTAAAGAGTTGATTCTCATTTTGTTACCCAAATTCCGCAGAATAGTGCTGGATATTATATTTTGACCCCCTCGAGCCAGTCAGAACAAGCAACTCATCGTGTCTATGCCTATTTGGGTACTCGTGATTACCAATCCTTCGAATATGATGATTTAGACGATATCCAACTGAATTGGCATAGCAACCTATGTACATTAGATGATGACACTTCAGGTTATTATCGAAAACGTCGTTTTGTTGATGATGAATGGACATATATTAATGGCGACTCAATGTGACATATAATGGAGATACTTCAAAATTCAAGCCAATTATGGTGCCCACCTCTTCAATTTTAAATGATAGCGGCATGGTTAGTACAACAATCAATATCCCGGCAATAATGTTTAATGATACACTTATTCTTGAAGCAGCAACCCTGGATCAATTTGATAATTATCTATTGTATTCCTGCTATGTGGGCATTCCCATCCTGTTTCGCTAATCAGTAATATTTATTGACATCCTGACTGTACCCGGTCTATTTTATGGTAAGCAGTAATATCTGTTAACCAATCATTTAGGCAACATATTCATACATTTATTCGAACCAATCGAGGGATTAGCTTCCGAGGGGTTCACTCGCGATGTCTGCCTATTTCTCCATACCAAACCAACATAAGGAGTATCACATGGATACCAGTGTAGCCCTAACCATTATTGGCAGCGTTATGATTTTACTTGGCCTAGTAAAAAACCTAATGCCAAAGAAATTTAATCAAATTGTAATGGGTGATTTACATGAAGCTGCGGTCAATCCTGGTGCAGCCATGCGAATTGTTATTGGTGGAGCTTTTATAGCGGTTGGTATTATTGCAGTTTATTGTAGGAATTTACCTAACGATTCTGCCACAATACTTTTGACTGGACTTCAAATTGGATTAGCTGTGATTATGGCAACAATTATATCAGGTAAATTGCGTGGATTTATGGACGATATTCCTATTCCACCTCTATTTATTTTTTCTGGGTTAATTACAATTGGATATTTTGCTTCTTAAAAAACTAAAAAATGATTTTTTGGATCATCAAATCAATAAACAAATGAGGATTATATGAATCTTAAACTTGTATTCCGTATTTTTGCAGGATTTCTTGTACTATTCACATTGGGTGGTCTGGTTTCACCAGAAGCCATGATGGATAGCTTTGGAATGGAGTATAATGAAGCAGTTAGAATTATGTTTACATTTACGGCCATGGTCCAAGCCATGTTCGCTTTTGTGGTTTGGAAACTTCCTGATTGGGCAGGAGAAAACTTAACTCATGTTGGATCAATCTTTGTCTTTATGGCTTTAATTCCTGTTGTTTTAAATGTTTACCATGTGTTTGCTGGTAATTTACCAGCAACCGGTGCATTTTATGGCGAACAGGCAGTTTGGCTTATTTTCTCCGGACTGTTTTACACCTATAGCAAAAAATAAAATGACCAAATAGAGGCGTAGCATGGTAAGTCTCTACCATAACAAATAACCTGAGATGATTAAAGCCCCATCCTATCGAATTGAGAGCGAAAACGGTTGGGGCTTTTTAATGGTGGCCTTTAATATTAAAGGCTGATTCGCTATTGACTTAAGCTTAAATTCATCTTTATACTTTATCAGAGCTAGCAGGCTTGAAATATTTGAATCAGGAGTTTTAATGCAAAATTATTGCAGCAAACTCGGGGGATTCATCAACGGGTCGACTCCTATACATCCCGGCCCTACATTACCATCTAAAACCCACTCTCGATTCCCAAACTTCCACACATGGACCCCACAAAGGTTCTATCCATAGACTATAAGCCAGCACCTTATCATTTAATCAATAAACAAAAAGGAAACCCCCATGAAAATGAGAACCCTAATCGTATGGGCCATTATGACAATATGTTTGTTTGGCCAGTATAACCCCGATAATTATGTAGTCACTATATCCAAATATCAATTTAAACAGAACCCTGATGGTAGTACTCAAGATTGGGCAGAAAAAGCAGAAGAATATTTTTCCAAGATGAACCGCCTTGATGAGAACTTAAGGAGTTTTAAGTTTCTCACCCATCGTTGGACTGGTTCTGGAAATGATATTTTACAAATAGCTGAATGGAAATCTATTGCTGATGCCGATGAGAGCCAGGCTAATGCTGGAGCTATGCGTCGAAAAGCTTGGCCAAATGAAGAAAAACGGAGAGAGTTTTTTGGAGCATATTCAAAATATTACACGGGTTATCATAAAGATGTTATGGTTACCGAACTTGTAGCAAGTAGAGTCAAACGACACAAAAAAAGTCAAAATGAAAACACAATAGTTGTCATTATGGAATTATACTTAAAACCTATGAGTGAGGTAGAAGGCGGCTCAGGTGCAGAGCGGGAAGCCCTAAGAGATGAATATTTTGAAAAAGTGATTATGAAAAATGATAAGATACTAAGCTGGATGGAGCTAAGGCACTACTGGTCAGGTTCTCTGGGTGATGGAGATACGCCAATTATTGTAGTAACGGAATATGCCAACATCGCAGATGCAGACAATACATCAATTAATCGGGAAGCTATTCTTAATGCATGGCCAGATGATGAAGAGCGACAGGCCTGGTTTGCAAAATCAAATAAATATAATGGTTGGGGCCATAGAGACATTGGTCTTTTTAATAATATGGTTAAGCTAAATAAGAGATAATACAAAATATAATTGGGGTCACCATACCTTCTAAGGTCCTCAACCTTGATAACCTCTTATGGTGGCCCTAATGAAATTACCCGTAGGGGAGAGGCATGTCTCGCTTCTACAAACCATTAACAAAAAGGAGTAAACGATGATGAAACGAATTGTAGGGATTTTTATCCCTATTTTGACGTGTGCAACATTATTCGCTCAAGACTACATCATGTTCAATACAGTTGTTCTAGAATTAAGAAATGGTGAACATTTGGCACTTCAAGACGGTGTAAAAAAACATAATGCAAAATACCATAATGGGGGAAATGGTTCAAAAGCGTATTTATGGTACAACCATACAGGGCCCAATTCAGGGACTTATGGCTGGGCTATAGGCCCAATGAAGTTTTCACATATGGATTCAGATCTATCAGAAGATCATATCCGTGATTGGGAAAAAAATGTAGAACGGTATGCGATACAAAGAGATCATATCTTTATGGTGCGTGATGAAAAAATGACTTACAATCCAAAAAATGAAGTTGTAGGCCAAAATATATTGGTGAAACGAATTTTAGTTAAACAGGGTGGTCTGAGGGCTTTACAGGAGGTTGAAAAGGCTGTGACTTCGATTGCTGATGTCTTGAGAAAGACCGATGCAAAAATTGCAAGAAGGGTTTACAAAAGCGCCTTTCGTACGCCTTTGGGAGATATTATGCTGGTTTATCCTTTTGATAGCTGGACAGAATTTGAAGGTGACCGTCAAGGGTTGCCACATGGATTCGCAGATGATTATGATCGAATAAACGGTAAAGGTAGTTTCCAAAAAAATGTTGGTGATGTACTCGCAAAGTATACAAACGGCATTACCAATGAAGTTCAGACCATGGTAAAATAATTTTTTATATTATTTTGAAAAAGCCCTGCATTTTTGTGGGGCTTTTTTCTTTATTCAAACAGCATTAGTTTTTTATCCTCAACTAAAGAGAATTATTTGAAATTATTCAAATGTATATCAAGATCCGTGGCGGGGCGGTGTCCTCAGTGTGAAAACAAAACACTAAGACATAGTCGTTTTAGAATTAATGAAACTTGCAGTAAATGCGGTCTAAAATTTGTGGAAAAACCAGGAGATTCTTGGGGATTTTTACTATTTATAGATCGGGCAGTATTTATCTTTCCAATTATTGCCATCTACTATTTGGGTATTGATATAATTTCAGCTCTATCTGCAGTTATTATTGGAGTGATCTTTTTGATTGCATTTATTTTTTTGACACCGCAAAGAATCAGTATTTCAATGGCAATAGAATATTATCTGCGAGAAGGAAGAAAAAATGGATAATTTCCCAACGGCATTAAAAAGTCAATTCATGCTTGATCCAGAAATCACTTTTCTGAACCATGGTTCCTATGGTGCTTGCCCAAAACCTGTATTTAAAGCTTATCAGCAGTACCAGACAGATCTAGAGACTCAACCTGTTCAATTTATGCAAGAGAAAGTCTACGAATTCTTAGAACGGTCCCGGGAAGCCCTTGGAGATTATATCAACTGTCATAAGGAAGATGTGATTTTCGTCCATAACCCTACCCATGCTGTCGCTCACGTGATCCATAATCTAGACCTTCAGTCTGGAGATGAAGTCCTTACCACCAATTTAGAATACGGTTCTTGCGATCGAATGTGGGTCTATGATGCAGAACAGCGGGGATACAAATATATTCAGGCAGAGATGACACTTCCAGTTGTGGATACGGATACTTTTTGCAAAGAATTCTGGAACCATGCATCAAAAAGTACACGATACATTTTTATCAGTCAGATTACAAGTAGCACGGGGATGATTTTGCCCATTCCAGAAATCATGGCCGAAGCAAAAGCTAGAGGTATTTGTACAATCATTGACGGCGCTCATGTGCCGGCCCACATTCCATTGAATATTCGTGAATTAGATCCGGATTATTATACAGGTGCTCTCCATAAATGGTTGTGCTGCCCCAAAGGAAATTCATTCCTTTATGTGAAACGGAAACTGCAGGATGGGATTCAGCCTATGGTAAAAAGTTGGGGCTGGGGCGAGGAGTATGATGCATTTAAGGATTCCACCCAATTACCTGGTGAGAGTCGGTTTATTAATGTGTTTCAGTGGCAGGGTACTCGGGATATGTCGGCCTTTTTCACCGTTCCCGAAGCGATCAAGTTTCAGGCGGACTATGATTGGGATGATGTGCGGCAGCGATCTATGGAGACGGTGCGATCTATCCGGGATGAGGTAACGGCCATGACGGGATTGCCTAAAATATGTCCCGATGATTGGTTGGGGCAGATGGCGACGATTTTATTTCCATCTGATAATGCAGTAGCATTTAAAGAAACATTATACCATGATCATGGTATTGAAATGCCTACCATGGCGCCGGATGGTCAGAGTGGTTTCCGGGTATCCATTAATGGGTATAACACAGACGCAGATGTGGATTATTTATTGAAGACCTTGAAGACGTTTTTGTAAAGTATACCGCTGCGTATCGTAAAGGCTAGGCATGCTTAGCCTCTACATTTTAATTTAATACCAACCCTTCATGTTTTATTTTCCTCGTAAAAACACCCTTTACCTATAATAGCCAAAGCAGGCGCCATGACCAAATTGATCAAGGACAGCAACTGCCAGTGCCAGTAATCCCCGTAGGCTACGCCTAAAGTGGTGGTGAGAAAAATTGCCGTGGCATGCCATGGAACAAGACTCTCAAACATGGTACCATAATCTTCAATGGATCGGGATAAAACCTTCCTGCTCACACCACTTTGATCATAGCGCTTCCCAAAAGCATCCCCAATAATGAAACTGGTGGCGGATTGATTCGACGTAATTCCATTGGTAAAAGCCGTGGCAAACAGAGAGGACACGATGAGGGATGAACGAGATTTGATGAATCCAAACACACGATCTACAATGGTGGGCATGGCATCAATGAGATCAATGGTGCCGATGAAAACAAATACCATGATGGAGAAAATAATTGCCTCATTTAATTCATACAGTCCGCCCCGTGTGAATAAAGTATGAATGTTTGCGGGGACATCGTTCACCCAAAATGCCATATTTGTATCAAAACCTTTATGGATGGCGGCCATGACATCCGCAGAAGAATAAGGCTGAAAAATCAAGGCCAACAATACAGCAGACATAGATGATGTTAACAATGTGGGGAGGGTGGCCATCTTCCGAATAGAGCCAATCAAAACAATGATAGGTGGAATTAATAGTGATCCATTGAAATTGAACATCGATGCAATGGCATTCAATGTGGGACCTGTCTGTTGAGTGTCAATTTCACTCCCGGTTGGTGGATAGACAAATCCCAGAATAAAATAGATTGTTCCCGCAATGATAGCAGAAGGGAGAGTGGTCACCATCATGGATCGAATATGATCATATATATCCACATCCGTGGCCATGGCCGCAAGATTTGTTGTGTCAGATAAGGGCGAAAGTTTATCTCCAAAGAATGCCCCACCCACAATGGCACCGGCAGTAATGCCAAGATTTGCACCTATAACTGCAGCAATTCCGATAATGACTACCCCTATAGTACCAATGGACCCCCAGGAAGTACCGGTTAATGTAGAGAAAATAATGGGAATTAAGAATGCTAGAAGATAAATATAGGCCGGATTGATAAGTCGTATACCGTAATAGATTAGCATGGGAATAGTACCGCTGACCATCCATGTTCCGATGATCACCCCAATTGAAAATAAGATCAGGATGGCAGGAAATCCACGGGCCAGTTTTTTAATGATGGCATGATGGATATCCCCCCAGGTAAAACCCAAGATCATGAGTTCGCCAATGGCAAAAACCGCTGCCAGCATAAAGGTCACTTCTAGAGGGAAACCAGATTGGCCAAAGACCTTGGGCCGAAGCACCATGCCGTAAACGATGAGCCCCCCCAAGAATAGAATGGGGAGAATGGTTTGGAAAAAGGAGAGGGATTTTTGGTTATACATAATGTCTCAAAATAAAACTGCCCCATAATTTATTGGGGCAGTTAATAAAATTGGTTTCGTTTGTTTAATTTATTTGAATGGTTCCGTTACAATGTCTGTTCCTGCATCTTTCTTGGATTCCTTCACGATACGTTCTACTTCTCGCATTAGATTCTTATTCTCAAATACAACACCATCTTTGATTGTGTGAATGATACCCTGAGTGCGGTACATTTCTTCATTATCCGGATTCATATTAATAGCTCCGAAGGGGTAAAGATAACGGAAATTCTCCGCTGGAGATCCATCAACTACCAATATATCAGCGATATATCCCTTCTGAATCATTCCAAGCTTCGGCTCAAGGATTGTCTGGGCACTATTGTGTGTTGCTGACTGGAGTACTTCTAATGGATGCATCCCTGATTCTAAAACCAATTGCAGTTCACGGATATTTCCAAAACCGCCTGTGGACCATTGGTAGTTATCATCTGTACCATAGGCCACTCTGCCGCCACGCTTATTGAATTCGAATATTAGATCACCCCATAGATCATACATATAATGCCATCGATATTCATCCAGTGAAGTCCAATTATATTGGAAGGATGCATGCATATGGGGACTGGGTAGGTGCATTTCCCATAGTGCTTGATGGGTATACTTTTCATGCCATGGGAGACCATGGGCACGAACAATATCTCGGTTAGCTTCGTATGTTGCCCGATTAGGCTGCATTGTTACACCATAATAGACCAATGAATCAGCAATATCATTCAGTAGCCGATGGCGAGTTTCTGGATTTTCTCCTGCTTCGATCCATACTTGGGCTGCTTCCCTAAATCTGATATTTTCATCTAGATAGTTATAGTCTACAGGATAATTCATCACACCTCGATTAAGAGCCGATTCTGCATAACCGTAGTGATGGACAATCATAGTTACTCCCAATCGTGCCGCATCTAAGGCATTTACCTGCGATGTAGATGAAGGTTGAATATGAACGGCTGTTATGCCTCCTGCCTTTTCAATGGCTTTGGCTGCCGCCCCAAACATAGTAGGGTTCCAGCACAGGTTATTAATGTATACTTGCCTGACGCCATTTTTAATCATCTTTTTTGCTACCTTGTCTGCATTGGCAGGATCCATGATATATTCTTGTTCAAAATCGGTTTTACTTCCCCAGCCATAGAGAGGGAAAAGGCGGGGTGAAATGACTTCATTATTTCGTTCTGCTTCAAGAATATTTTGAACGCGGCCTTCTTCTGCAGGTCCTATGGAGGTTACGCCGGTAGCCAACTGCATATAGAATATGTAATCCAAAGGCAATTTTTCATTTCGAAGATGTAAGTGAAGATTCAGCATCCCCGGCATAACAAATAGGTTGTCCCCTTGAATAACTCGGTTCCCTTTCATTCGATCTGGTTCCTTGGGATCGTGTCGCTTCATGTCCGCGATTACATTTCCCGTTACCAAAATATCATAAGGACCAGTGGCTGGACCTCCATGCCCAGGGATTACCATAACATTTCGAATCACCAGTTTTTCATAAGGACCGGCTGCTAGATCTCCAAAATCTACCATGCTGGTGGGTTTGGGCTTATGCTCTACCTTTTCCAGTTGCGCATAAACAATTGTTAAGATGGCCAATAGAAAAGTGGCCAAGTAGCGTAATTTCATATTTACCTCCTTCAAATTACCATTAGATGATATGCATTACGGAGTGAATTGGTCAAGGAATTAAAAATAATCTATAATGGTGAATACCAAAGCCGTAATCCATGCTGCTGTGGCGAATAAAGCGAACATACTGCGTCCTACTTTGGTTTTTGGCATTGTTTTGGGGTATTGATCTGTTTTGAAAGATATCAATATATCGATCATGGGAATAGAGGCAATAATTAGAAAAAGTAAGCTGGTTTTCATAATGAAATATAGGATGCAATTTTCATCCTTTATATTCTCTTTTTCTTATAAATTTATGACCAGGTAAATACTTAATTAACACGTTGTTATCAACTAATAATTAGAAGGATTTTTAATGAAACCAGATTGGAAAGGTGTATATCCGGCCCTAACAACAAAATTTACGGATGAGGACCAATTAGATATTCCTACATTTCTAAACAATATTGAGTACCAGATTAAAGCAGGTATTCACGGATGTGTGATTGGTGGCAGTCTTGGTGAAGCAAGTACCTTGACTCAAAATGAAAAAGTAGAACTATTAAAAGCTGGGGTGGATCATGTGAACAACCGTATTCCTGTGATTATGAATATCGCGGAACAATCCACAGCAGAAGCCGTTACGGCTGCCCAAAATGCGCAACAGAATGGCGCCAATGGGCTCATGATGCTGCCTCCCATGCGTTATCTATCTGATGACCGTGAAACGGTCGCCTTTTATGAAGCGGTGGCCACATCATGTGATTTGCCCATCATGACCTACAACAACCCTTACGATTACAAAATTGAAATTACGATTCCCATGTTTGAAGCATTGTTAAAATTGGATACCATCGAGGCAACGAAAGAATCCACACGGGATGTGACTAATGTAACCCGAATGCGGAATGCATTTGGTGATGATATAAAGATACTCTGTGGTGTGGATACACTGGCATTGGAGGAACTGGCTCTCGGTGCAGATGGCTGGGTAGCTGGACTCGTAGATGCTTTCCCCAGAGAGACCGTGGTAATCTATGAATTGGTGAAACAAAACCGGATTGCAGAAGCAACAGAAATTTATCGCTGGTTCATGCCCCTCCTTGAATTGGATATACATCCAAAGCTGGTTCAAAATATTAAACTGGCAGAAGTGGCCACCGGAATTGGTACAGAAAATGTCCGTCCGCCGCGCCTGCCATTGGTCGGTGAAGAACGGGTTAGTGTCCAAAATATTATTGATTCTGCATTGGCTTCCCGGCCAGTCATGCCGGCGATTTAGTACGTATTATGATTGAATTAAATTTAATTGGATTTTCCACCAGCGGTCGCGGTGATACTTTTACCACTGGAATGAACCCTGCAACGGGTGAAGCCCTGTCCGGTCAATTCCCCGGTGCCACCATAGATGAAGTGAATCAAGCAGTCACGTCCGCTCAGGATGCTGCAGTCGTTTATGGAAAAATGTCTGGTAAAGAAAAAGCTGAATTCCTCAACGCTATCGCAGAAGAGATTGAAAATCTTGGCGATACACTTGTGGAAAGATGCTGTGCCGAATCGGGATTACCTGAAGCACGGATTATTGGTGAACGAGGCAGAACCACCGGTCAATTGAGAATGTTTGCAGATCTTATTTCTGAAGGGTCATGGCTTGAAGCCACCATTGATACCGCCCAAAAGGATCGTGCGCCCGTTCCCAAACCGGATTTACGGCGTATGTTGGTACCCATGGGTCCTGTAGTCGTTTTTGCTGCCAGTAATTTCCCGCTGGCTTTTTCAACGGCTGGTGGCGACACCGCATCGGCACTGGCGGGTGGTAACCCCGTTATTGTAAAGGCCCACGGTGCCCATCCTGGCACCAGTGCAATGATCGGTGAAGCAATTGTAAAAGCAGCAAAAAGAACGGGTATGCCCCATGGTGTATTTTCGTTGCTCCACGGTTCAGGAAAAATTGTGGGGCAAGGTCTTATTCAGCACCCTGGCATTAAGGCTGCAGGTTTCACTGGTTCTGAACAGGCCGGCAGAACCCTTTTTGATTTGGCCAACCAGCGCCCCGAACCCATTCCTTTTTTTGCAGAAATGGGGAGTGTCAATCCTGTATTGCTTTTGCCCAGTGCATTCAACTCAGAAACTGCAGACATGTTGGCAGGATCCATTACCATGGGCGTGGGGCAGTTTTGCACGAATCCTGGACTCATCATTAGTACAGCCGGATCGGGCCTCGACCACTTTGTTCAGATGCTTGGTGCTGCCTTGTCACAATTAGAATCAGGTGTGATGCTGACAGAACGGATTTGCAAGTCGTATCAAGATGGGGTTGAAGCCACTTTATCACAACAGGGAATTACCGTAGAAGCGCGATCCGAAAATGGTGATGGCCCAAATATGGGACAACCCACGTTGGCCTCTGTTTCAGGACAGACATTTTTAGCGGACCCTGAGTTAGCGACAGAAGTATTTGGACCATTTAGTATGGTGGTGAAGTGCAAAGATAATGCCGAATTGGAAGCAGCCATTGGATCACTTGGAGGACAGCTCACTGGTTCTGTGATTGGATCTAAAGATGAGCTAGAACAATATCACCCTGCCATCGAAACTATAGAAAGTAAAGTAGGACGCATCATTTATAATGGGGTGCCTACCGGAGTAGAAGTTTGTCCATCCATGCAGCATGGAGGACCTTACCCTGCTGCGTCTGATGCGCGATTTACTTCTGTGGGAACTGGAGCCATTAAACGATTCGTACGACCTATTGCATTTCAATCTTGGCCTCAGGAAAAATTACCTCGTGAATTACAAGACAGTAATCCTATGAATATCTGGCGGCTAGTAAATGGAAATTTGTCTAAGGATAGTTAATGGGTAGGTACGTTTTTGATTGTATTGATGCTCATACCTGCGGCAACCCAATTCGCTTGATCAAGTCCGGAGGACCCAAGCTCGAAGGGAAGACCATGCTGGATAAACGACAACACTTCATGGCAGAATATGATTGGATCCTCAGGGGACTCATGTTCGAACCAAGAGGCCACGATATTATGTCTGGTAGTTTTTTGTATGAACCCAGTAGTGACGAATTTGATATTGGTATTCTATTTATTGAGACCAGTGGCTGTTTGCCCATGTGCGGCCATGGCACGATTGGGACAGTTACGATGATGATTCAGGAGGGATTGGTCACCCCTAAAACAGAAGGGGTTGTGATTTTGGAGACACCCGCTGGTAGAGTAGATGCCCATTATGTCATGAAGGGGGATAAGGTCAGTTCAGTCAAGATTGTAAATGTGCCCTCATTCCTATATGCGCGAGATTTGGGAATTAAATCTTCCCATTTGGGACCCCTTAAGATTGATGTATCCTATGGTGGCAATTTCTATGCTATTGTAGATATGCAGGAGAATTTCAGCGGCATTGATAATTATACTGCAGGTGATCTGGGCACATTCAGCCGTGAGATCCGAATCAAACTGAACCAGGAGTATTCATTTGTTCACCCTGAAGATGATCGGATCAATAAATGCATTCATATTCTATGGTGTGGTGATACTAAGGCCCCCAATGCTACCGCTCGTAATGCAGTTTTTTATGGTGAAAAGGCTATCGACCGATCTCCTTGTGGTACCGGTACGTCTGCCCGTATGGCCCAATGGGTGGCAAAGAGGCAATTAGCACCGGAAGCACAATTTGTACACGAAAGTATTATCAGCAGCCAATTTATTGGTCGCATCGAATCAAAAACTAAAGTGGGTGAATTTGATGCCATTGTTCCAAGCATTGAAGGTTGGGCTAAAGTATACGGGTATAACCAGATCATCATTGATGAAGAAGATGACCCTTATGCCCATGGATTTCAGGTAATCTAAATGCCCCAATCTGATGTGATCATCATCGGTGGTGGTGCCATTGGTCTTTCATCCGCCTATTATTTAAACCGCGCTGGATTTAGTGTAACTATTCTGGATGACCAAACACCGGATCAAGTAGGGTCATGCTCTTGGGGGAATGCAGGCATGGTTTGTCCCAGTCACTTCGTGCCATTGGCGGCCCCCGGTGTGGTAAAGCAAGGTCTTAAATGGCTCATGGATCCGG
>DKLW01000043.1:0-5403 GCA_002455835.1 Fidelibacterota bacterium UBA6630
GAAAAGATCAACATTGATGAATATTATCAATACATTTTTGAACATACGGAAGGACTCCCGGAAGCAGCAGAGAAAGAAGGACTCACCGCTTTAGAATATATGCGGAAGTATGGTGCATTCTTGGTGGATGAGAATGTGTACCGAAATAATGAAAAACCATTTTCTGATTCGGATGTAACGTTGAAACCTAATGGACAAATTGAGAAAGATGGAAATGTAGTTGGTCTTGAAGTGGATGGTAAACAATTTGCCGGATTTCCCACCCCGTCCAAACGGCAGGAAATTTATTCACAAACCATGGTGGACTTTGGCCATCTGGAACATGCTACGCCAGGATACAGGATTAAAAGTCACGTCCATTTAGATGAAATGGATCAGGACAAAAATGAGTGCGTGTTGCTTCCTAATTTTAGACTCCCTACTCATATTCACTCCCGCTCGGCCAATGCAAAATGGCTTACAGAAATCGCCCATCGAAACCCAATCTGGATACATACGAAAGATGCGAAACGACTCGGTGTGTATAATGGAGACTTGCTCAAAATCACCACAGAAATCGGCTGGTTCGTAGACAAAATTTGGGTGACGGAAGCCATCAAGCCAGGGGTAGTGGCTTGTTCTCATCATATTGGCCGTTGGCGCCGACAGCAGGATGAAGGGAACCGCTTCATGACCAATACAGTGGAGATTCAGAACATGGGCGATGGAAAATGGAAGATGGAAACAATGGCCGGCATTGAACCATGGGAAACTAATGATCCGGATACGAATCGCGTATGGTGGCGGGATGGTGGCGTCCATCAAAATATTACCCATGCGGCCAACCCCGATCCCATCTCCGGTGCCCATTGCTGGCTCCAGAAAGTGAGCATCTCCAAGCCGAATCCTGATGAGAAGTATGGCGATATTTTTGTGGATACGAATAAATCATTCGAACATTTCAAGAAATGGAATGAATGGGCTAAGGAAAAAGAAACACATCCTGACGGACTCAGAAGACCTTTATGGATGGGTCGACCTTTAACGCCCCAAAAGAATCAGTTTTATATTAAATAGGATTATAATTTCTGGTCCCTTTAAAATAAAAAAACCTAAGTATGAGCGATTTCATTCTAAATATTAATGGCGAGGAAAAACGTGTAAATGTTGATGGAGAAATACCCCTTCTATGGGTTCTTCGAGATTTTCTTGGTTATACAGGAACAAAATATGGTTGTGGACGTGGGCTATGTGGTGCCTGTACAATACACATAGATGGTGAAGCGATTAGATCATGTGTGACACCCACTGACAACCTTGATGAGGATGTAAAGATTACCACAATTGAAGGTCTTTCCGAGAATGATAATCATCCAGTTCAAAAAGCCTGGTTAAAAAAAGAAGTACCGCAATGCGGTTATTGTCAATCTGGGCAGATTATGACAGCCGCAGCCTTTCTTGATCGAAATCCTAACCCAACTAATTCTGATATTGACACTGCTATGAAGATGAATATTTGCCGCTGTGGTACCTATCCAGAAATAAAAAAAGCGATACTGAGTGTAGCTAATGACAAGTCCGAAAATAAGGATACAAAAAATGAATAGAAGGGAATTCATTAAAGTAACCTCCACGGCAGGGCCAGGACTGTTCCTTGGATTTTATTTACCAAATAAATTTGCAGGAGAAAATCTAAATTCAAAAACATTTGAACCCAATGCATGGATAAATGTCCAACCTGATAACTATGTCAAAATCATGGTTGGAAAATCTGAAATGGGACAAGGAGTTATAACTTCACTGCCAATGATCATTGCTGAAGAAATGGATCTGGATTGGTCCAAGGTTATTGTGGAAAAAGCACCAGCAGATCGCAGTAAATATGGCTCGCAAATGACGGGTGGAAGTAATTCAATCTCTAGCAGTTTTATGAAGCTCAGAAAAGCGGGCGCTACCGCACGAGAAATGTTAGTTATTGCCGCATCTGAGTATTGGAGTGTGCCAGAAAATGAGTGTATAACTAATTCAAGCAAAGTCTTCCATGAAAAAACAAATAAAAAAATATCATATGGTGAATTAGCGACTAAAGCCGGTCAGCAATTAATTCCTAAAAATCCTACCCTAAAAAATTCAAAAAATTTTTCTATTATTGGAAAAAATATGAGTAGAAAAGACACCCTGCCAAAGATTAATGGCACAGCGGAATTTGCCCTTGATATAAAATTGGATGGTATGGTTTATGCGACTGTCGTCCACTCTCCAATTTTTGGTGGTAAAGTTATATCATTTGAGAAAAATAGTTTAGACGGTATTAACGGAATCCTTGATATTTTCGAAATTGAAAGCGGGATTGCAATAGTCGGTGATAATACTTGGACTGTTCTTAAAGCTGCCAAAAAAATCAAAATAAATTGGAATGAAGGAGAAGCAAAAGGTGTAAATACTGATCAAATTACAGAAGAATTAATGAAAGCTAGTAAAAAGCGAGGTGGAGTTGTTCGTAAAAAAGGAAATGTTAAAAGGGCACTTAAATCGTCTAAAAATATTTTAGAAGCGATTTATCAATCCCCCTTTCAGGCTCATGCCACGATGGAACCAATGTCATGTACGATATCCGTGGAAGAAACAAAATGTCAAATTTGGGTTGGAACTCAAAATCCAAATGGTGCACTGAAAATTGTTTCTAAACTAACTGGTCTTAAAAAGGAGCAAATAGAAGTAAATGTAACGTACCTTGGTGGCGGATTTGGTAGAAGAAGTTCTAATGACTTTGTAAAGGAATCGGTCGAAATCGCTAACATTGTAAAAAAACCTATTAAATTGACTTGGTCAAGAGAAGAAGATATGCAAAATGATTATTATAGGCCTGCTAGTCTTCATGTAATGAAGGGTGCATTTGACCAAAAAAAGAATTTGACTGTTTGGAAACACAGAATTACTGCACCATCAATTCTTTTTTCACAGTTAGTTACAATACCCTTTCCATTCAAGGAAAAATTAGATCTAATTAGTACTGAAGGAGCAAAACATATACCCTATCAAATACCCAATATGCAGGTGGATTACCAAATGACGAAAACGGACATACCGTTGGGTTTTTGGCGTTCAGTTTATAGTTCTCAAAATGCTTTTGCGAATGAATGTTTTATGGATGAACTCGCTGAAAAAGCGGGTAAAGATCCTATAAATTTCAGACTGGAGTTATTACCTGAGAATTCAAGAGATGCATCCGTGATAGAACTAGTGGCCGATCGTTCCGGATGGAAAAGTTTCAGTAATGGCCCTATATATCAAGGATTTTCATCCCATAAATCATTTGGTACTTGGGTGGCACAGGTCGCTCGAGTATCAGTTGAAAATAATCAGATAAAAGTTCATGAAGTGCATTGTGCGGTGGATTGTGGTTTAGTCATTAATCCAAATATTGTAAAAACACAGATCTCGAGTGCTATCATATATGGATTATCCGCAACACTAAAAAGTAAGATAACAATTGATGACGGAAAAGTGGTAGAAAGTAATTTTGATGACTTTGATGTTATAAGAATGGATGAAACCCCAAAGATTAAAGTTTATCTGGTTGATAGCGATAAACCTCCAAAAGGAGTAGGTGAACCTGGACTACCACCAATTGCACCTGCAGTGACCAATGCTGTATATGTAGCCACCGGAAAACGCTTCCGCCAGCTCCCAATTGATCTGGCTGAATTCCAATCTGGGATTTGAAGGCTATCAATACATCACCCAGAGAATTCAGGCCATCCTGCCCAGAGTGGATGAATTTTTGCCAGTCCATAATATAAACAGTCTCATGGATCTGGGCATGGTATTGGCTAAATTGGATAAACCTAGCAGAAGAAAACTTGATCAAATAATGGGCGTATCATGAAATGTGCGGGACTCATTTTAGCTGCAGGCGAATCATCCAGAATGGGGAGTGAGAAAAAACTCCTGATGCCATTTGATGGAAAGCCCATGGTGAACCATGTGTTGAATGCTGCTATGGATTCCAATTTGGATCATACTTGTGTGGTTGTAGGACATGAAGCTTCAAAGATCAAAACACTTATGGAGAATAAAGAGATCCAGTTTGTAGAAAATGATCAATGGTCTTCCGGCATGACTTCATCCATAGTAGCAGGAGTGCAGCAATTAAATAAATATGATGGCATCCTGATTCTACTGGGAGACATGCCCTTGGTCACTTCCGAATTAATCAATGAAATAATCGATCATGGCACACCGGATAAAATTGTTGTACCTGCGAAAAAAGGAAGGCAGGGGAATCCTGTATTTTTTGGTTCAAAATTTATGTATGACTTAATGAGACTTGAAGGGGATAGGGGAGCCAAAAGTCTGATCCAAAAAAATCTATCATTAGTAATGGAGATTGAAGTTCAATCTGATGCAATTTTTACAGATTTTGATACACATGAAAGTTTAAAGGCCGGTATCGGTGTTGAATAAAGCATTATTTTCGACCATGGCTAATCTGCGACATGAAGGCCGCCCCTTTGTCATCGCCACGGTGATTGCCGTAAAAGGATCGTCATCGGCGAAGACGGGTGATAAGGCGGTCTATGATGAAAAGGGAAAACGGATCATTGGCTACATCGGCGGCGGCTGTGTGGAAAATCGTGTTGGCCAGACCGTCATCGAATCCCTGAACGAAAATAAAACCAGGATGATCGATGTAAACCTGGATAGTGATGATATGGAATTAGGCATACCATGTGGAGGCATGATGACTGTTTTAGTTGAACCCCAAAACCGAACCCAAACTATTCTCATCCGCGGTATGGGCCGCGTGGTGGAAGTGTTGGCTGAACTAGCAGTCACACTTAATTTCAATGTATTGATCCAAACTCAGGAAGATGAGAAGGATCGATATGGATCCGCAGACAAGATTATCACCGAACCATTGGATTTGGGTGAAATTGATGAATCGGTAGATTATTTTATTCTGGCTACTCACCACAGAGATGACCACCATCAATCACTGAGCGCTTTAAATCATGGGATTCCATTCGTGGCCGTGATTGCCAGTCAAAAGAAAGCAGGACTAATCCGGGATCATTTGAAAGATAATAATGTGTCCGATGAAATAATGGAGAATTTTCATTCCCCTGCCGGATTGGATTTGAAAGCACAGACTGCAGAAGAAATCGCTTTAAGCATTATGTCTGAAATTGTGATGTACCGAAATGGCGGTTCCAGAGAATCCATGGGGAAATGAATTCGTGAAACCCATCTATCTCGATAATCAGGCCACCACACCGGTGGATCCACGAGTGACGGAAGCCATGATTCCTTATTTGTCGGAACAATTCGGAAATGCGGCCAGCGTTCATCACGCTTATGGCCGAAAAGCAAAGGAAGCAGTGGAGTATGCCCGAAAAACTTTAGCCAATAACATTAATGCCC
>DKLW01000030.1:0-3682 GCA_002455835.1 Fidelibacterota bacterium UBA6630
GCAAGAAGCATTCAATAATATTAAGCGGGCTTTTTCTGAAAAAAGTGATTTATGGATTTCAAATACTCTTAAATCTACCTATCGAACGGTTTGCGTCAATTTTACGGAATTATTGGCTCTACCTCAATCAATGCAATCCTTCAAATTTAATATTGAAAATCAACATGTTTTAGACAATGCTTTAAAAGAAGGGAAAGGGGTCATCCTTATCACAGGTCATTTTGGCCTATGGGAACTTTGGGGTGCATGGTTAGGTCATAATGGATATCCCTTATGGGGAATCATCCAACGGCAAGGGAACCGTGGTGCAGATCGATTTTTTATAGAAAAGCGTGAAGCCTATGGATTGCAGCAGATTTATAGAAAATCCTCCCTCGATAATATATATAAACTGTTTGAAGAAAATAAAATGGTGATTTTAGCCAGTGATCAAGATGCAAAGCGGAAAGGTGTATTTGTAAAATTCTTTGGACATCCGGCTTCAACACCAAAAGGGAGCGCTATATTTCACATGCGAACTGGTGCACCCATGATTTTTTCCGTTTCCAATGTGGAACTAGATGGATCTATTTCAATATCTTTTTCTAAAGTAGAAGTCAATGGCGATGCATCCATTGAAGCTATCACCCAATCCTATACGACTTTGCTTGAGGCAAAAGTCAGAGAATATCCTGATCATTTTTTCTGGTTTCATCAAAAATGGAAAACCCAATTGCCCGCATGAATCAGGGATCCCCTAATCGAATATCTGCTCAATCAGATCATGTCATCCAAGCGGCCGGCAATGCCATTTTATATGGGGGTGTTATTGTATATCCCACTGATACACTTTATGGTTTTGGCGTGGATGCAAGAAATGCATCTGCCATTGACAGATTAAACCAAATTAAAGGGCGAGTATCACCCATGAGTGTAATTGCACCCAATGCCAGTACGGTATTTTCATGGACGGACATTTCATATGAAGATTGGGAAATGGTCAAAAAATTTTTACGGGGGTCCACCACTATCATTCTTCCCGTAAAAGAAGGTATTGTTCACCCCAGCATTATGGGGGGGGATGGTACGCTGGGCATCCGAATTCCTGCCCATTCTTTTGGACCGGATTTATGTAATAAATTGGGATTCCCTATTACCACTACATCCGTAAACCAATATGGAAAACCGGCATTGAATAACCCCAATGAAATTGTAGATGAATTTGGAGAAGCATTTGATTTATTAATTGATGATGGTGAACTCCCCGAATCTACTGGGTCAACAATTTATAAACTTGAAAAATCAAAATTAAAGGTCATTCGACAGTGAAAATTATTAATACAATCATTCTGCTTTTTTCTCTAACCATGGCAGAAGATGTACCCTTTAAAGTTGGCGAATCATTAAAATATTCTGCCGAATTCAATATGGTGCCCGTTGGTGTTGCAGAATTAAATGTAACTGCAATTGAATCCATAAATAATATCGAAGCATACCATGTTTATTTTTCAGCACGCACGCGGGGATTGGCCGATCAACTGTTCAAAATCCGAGACCGGATTGATATATGGATGGATAAAAGTGAGTTGTTTACCCATCGATTGAAAAAAGATATTAATGAGGGATCTTATCATAAGAAAATTGATGTGAAATTTGATTATGATCAATCCATTGCAAAAACAAAAACTAAAGAAGTTGAAATTGATTTCAAGGCCAGAGATTCTTTTTCAATGTTTTATTATTTAAGAACCATTCCTCTTATTGAAAATAAAGTTATGTCATTTTCTTCGTATGAAGGCAGGCGAATCATTCACTATAATCTGCAAATGACAGGGAAAGAAACCGTTAGAACACCACTGGGTACCATGTCGTGTAAGGTGGTTCGACCTTTTCGAGAAGGAAAAAACTTATTTAAAAACCAAGGTGATATGCAAATATGGATCAGTGATGATGAGCGCCGTTTACCGGTGAAAATCCAAATTAAAATGAAATTTGGATCCATGACCTTATTGTTGAAAAAAGTTAGTTAATACTCGCTGGGGTAAGGCATGCCCCATTCATGCGATATTTTTAATTTCCGAATAATCTTCCTACATCATTTACGATAACGGTAATCATGAGCATAAGCAGCAACACCATGCCGATTTGCTGAATTACCATCCGCATTCTTATTGTAAGAGGTCGCCGGATTATTCCTTCAATAACTGTAATAAATATATGACCGCCATCCAATCCAGGGATGGGCAATACATTTAAGAATGCAAGGTTACAGCTGATTAAAGCCATTAGGGATAAAAAGGGTATCCAACCTGCTTTCGCAGTTTCACCGGCCAATTGAGCAATCATGATTGGTCCGCCTAACTCCTTGATTGATGCCTGTCCAGAAGTAAGCATCCGAACAGAAAGAATAATCATTCCAAATCCTCTAGCGGTGGCATTGGCACCCATTTTCATGCTCTCAAAAAATGATACCGGTTCATATTCATAGTTGGGATATACACCAATCACACCCACTGTATCCCCAGTTGTAGGATTAAGTTGAAAACTGGTTTCTAATTTCACAGTACCAGTTTCTCCATTTCTCGAATATGAAAGGCTAATTTGCTGATTGGGTCTTTTATGAATTTCTGATGTTAGGTCATCCCACTCCTTAATTCTTTCCCCTTCAATGGCAGTAATAACATCGCCTGTTTTTAATCCGGCCATTTCTGCCGGCAGTCCCGGTAAAAGCTCATTAATAACCGGCTCCTTAGATATAACCGGTTTGCCCGTATGGTTGGAAAGTCCGGTAAATATTACAAATGCCAATATGGTATTCATGATGACGCCGGCACTCATAAACCAGATTTGCTTCCATTTAGATTTGCTCATCAGTTCGTCGGGTTTATGATCAATATTTGTATCCATACTTTCATCGATTATACCGGCAACTTTTACATATCCCCCAAATGGAATTACGGCAAAACAGTATTCAGTCCCAGTCCCTTTTCTGCCCGATAGCGAAATGGTTTTAGAATAAAAAGGGGCCCATTCAATTTTACCTTCCTCATTTCTACGATAGAAATAAAACCGGAATTTCCATCCGTCAGGAATAGATGTAAAAGTCATGAGCCTCGGGGGATAACCAACAGAAAAACGCTCTACTCTTACTCCAATGGATCTGGCGGCCAAATAATGGCCCAATTCATGAATAAATATCAGTACACCCAAAAGGATGATGGTTGCAATTAATGTAGTCATATTATATCATTTATTATTATTTAATTGGATAGGCATGTACAAATCGTGTTGCCCATGCCTCTAGTTCAAAAAGATCTGTTAATGTAGGGTGCGAAACCCAATCATGCTGTGCGCAGGCTTTATCTATAATCGCTGGAATATCCATAAACCCGATCTCTTCTTTTAGAAATCGGTACACAGCCTGCTCATTAGCCACATTTAATACGGCCGTCATCGTACCTTTTTTCCTCAACGCTTCATAAGCCAGTTCTATACAAGGAAATCGATTCATATCCGGAGATTCAAATGTGAGCATTCCCACATCAACTAAATTTAATGCATCCCAACTGGCAGGTGCATGCTGTGGATAGGTCAATGCATATTGAATCGGTATTTTCATATCCGGGACACCCATTTGGGCTTTTACTGATTTATCCTTGAATTCTACCATAGAATGAATAATGGATTGAGGATGCACAACAAT
>DKLW01000030.1:4071-27702 GCA_002455835.1 Fidelibacterota bacterium UBA6630
CCCTTATTCATCATTGTGGCTGAATCAATGGTAATCTTGCGACCCATATCCCAATTGGGATGTTTTAATGCATGGGCAGGGATGATTTGACTAAATGTATCAATATCCCGAGTACGAAATGGGCCACCACTTCCTGTAAGAATGATTCGATCAACCTCATCCATATTTTCACCAACTAGGCATTGCCAAATGGCAGAATGTTCGCTATCCACTGGTAAGATTCTTGAACCAGAAATTTCTTTCTCCTGTTCGATAATATCTCCGGCCATGACCAAGCTCTCTTTGTTGCTCAACGCCACATCCACACCTGCCTGCACCGCATTAATTGTGGGCACCATACCAGAAGAGCCTACCAACCCATTCAGCATAATATCAACATCATTTCGACTGGCTAATTCTAATAATCCTTCACGGCCTTGAAAGACTGTGATCTTATTGTGCTTTAATTCGGATCGAACAAAATCCGCTGCTTCATTATCAGTAACTGCCACAGCATCGGGACGATACTTCTTCGCCTGCTCAACCAAAAGATGACCATTTTTGTTTGCACTAAGCACGGCCACATCAAATGCGTCATTCAAATTGTCAATTACATTCAATGCATTCACACCGATTGATCCAGTAGAACCTAAAATGGATATTTTTTTCATAATTAAAATGTGTCCATAATGCTTATGGATATCAAATTATAATTTGCCCCAATACATAATTGAGGAATTGCCTTCAACCCAAATAAATTAAAGGATGTTCCCACATTTAAAAAATTGGTTTGCAATTTTACTTTGGATGGAGCTCCGTCTCCTGCAATTCCAAATGGATTAACATCAACTTTATTCAATCCCAATCCGATTTGGATGGGGATACCTTTCCATTCCACAAATCGCTTACCCATAAATTGAATCCCCGTTAAATATAATTGGTCGTGAGCATTCAATCGGCCAGCATCTAAAAGCACTGTCCATTTAGATGGTTCTTCCTCCTTCCCCGGTGTAAGAGACATCCCCCATCCATACAACTGTACAACGCCTTCACTGGCACCATAACTTGCTACCCTTCCTCGAAGGGATAAATTCCATGACACTTTAATTTCTCCATGAATAATTGGAATCATACCTGAATTAGAAAATCCTTTATTCATAGTAGCGCCTAAAGCAATTCGTCTCTCATTGGGAATTCCCATTGTGGGTTGATGGGCTGTGGTCAGGCCGCCATAGCGGTATAATTGTTCAGATTTTCTCTCACCAAGATTTAACCCTGACAGTGAAAATGATGACCACTGCCCAAAGGTTTGTGTAACTAAACATAAAATAACAATGCGCCGCATCAATAACTCCCCGTGAAAATGGTATTAAATAATACCGCGCTCACTGGATTCTATAAAATCAATAATCGTATTAATGTGATCTGATCCTGACATTTCAGATTTGATTTTTTTTAAAGCATCCGTCCGGGTTAGTTTAGATAAAAAATAAGTTCGGTATGCCTTTTTAATTTCTGCTCTGGCTTCATCTGAAAATCCTCTACGCTCTAATCCAATTTTATTGATACCACCAAAACGAATCGGTTCGCCTGCAGCAATAATAAACGGTGGCACATCTTGAACAGCGCGAAATCCCCCGCCAATAAATGAATGGGATCCGATTTTTGTAAATTGATGCACCATAACGCCACCGCCCAGATTTACCCATTCACCCAATTCAACATGCCCACCCAAGGTGGCCAAATTGGCCATAATTGTGTTGTCACCCAAAGTACAATCATGCGCCACATGGGCGCAGGCCATGAGAAGCACATTATTCCCCACCACAGTTTTGCCATAGGCAACAGTGCCCCTATTGATGGTTACTGACTCACGAATTAAAACATTATCGCCAATAAATGTAAGTGTTTCTTCTCCTCCATATTTTAAATCTTGAGGTGCTTCACCCAGAGAGGTATTATGAAAAATGGTACAATTGGCACCAATGGTCGTCCCCCTGCAAATGGTATTATGATTTCCAATAGATGTACCATCACCAATCGTCACTCCATCTTCGATGATGGTATATGCGCCGACAGATACATTTTGGCCCAATTTAGCCTGAGGAGAAATTAATGCTGTGGTGTGAATTGAGATTGGATCAGGCTCCTGCCCGGTCCACCACGGTTGCTTTTAATTTGCCTTCGGCGACAAGTTTATCGCCTACATATCCTTTTCCAACTAGGAGTGCTGTTCCCAGCTTGAATTTGGCAAGGGACATTTCAAGGCGAAGCTGATCCCCTGGTATGATTGGATGTCTAAATTTTGAATCAGATAATGCAGAAAAGAACATATTTTTTTTCATGGGATCATCAAGGTTATTCAATACTAAAAAAGCCCCTGCTTGGGCCATAGATTCAAGAACCAATACACCTGGCATTACGGGTTGATTTGCAAAATGCCCCTGAAAAAATGGTTCATTAATTGTCACATTTTTAATTGCTGTTAATTTTTCGCCGGGGGTAATGTCAACAATTCGATCCACCAGTACAAATGGATAACGATGTGGAAGAAGGTTTAGAATAGAATAAATGTCAAACATGAAATCACTATTCAGATTGCGCTGAAATTTTTGCTGGAGAATTTTTTTCTCGTAAACTTTTTTGATACGCTTTACCAATTCCACATTGGCTGCATGTCCACTTTTTGACGCAATAACATGCCCTTGCAGGGGCATCCCCAATAGAGCCAAATCGCCAATAAGATCCAACGCTTTATGGCGAACAGGTTCATTATCATAACGTAGCTTTGTGCCGTTCAAAGTCCCATTTGCACCTAGACTGATTTTCCGCTTAATACCAAATAAGCCTTTTAGGTTATCTGCCTCTGACTGATCAATTTCTTTATCCACAATCACAACTGCATTATCCAGATTCCCACCTTTAATAAGACCATTTTCTTTCAATGTTTCCACTTCACTTAAAAAACAAAATGTGCGGGCAGGAGCAATATCTTTTGCAAAGTTCTTTTCAACCTCATCCAATGTGGTGAACTGTGTACCCAATGTCCTAAATTTATAATCAATCATGAACGTGATTCTAAATTGGTCAGAAGGCATGATATGAATATCGACGCCACGTTCCGAATCTGTGTAACCTACAGCTTCATCAATGTGTAAATAGTTTCTCGGAGATTCTTGTTTAACAATGCCCGCCTTCAGAAGCGCTTCTACAAAATCTATTGAGCTGCCATCCATCACTGGTGGCTCTTTTTCAGTTAATTCGATTAAAATATTGTCAAGTCCGATTCCCACACAAGCGGCCAATGCGTGCTCAACCGTATGAATGCGGACACCGTTCTCTTCGATAGTCGTCCCACGTGAGATATCCACTACATGGTCAATATCTGCACGGATTTCTGGACATCCTTTAACATCCATACGTTTAAACCGTATGCCAAAATTTTCTGGTGCCGGCTTAAATGTAATTTTTGATTCTACACCGGTGTGGAGACCAACACCGATACAAGATGTTTCTCTACCAATTGTACGCTGAAATTTTATGTAGCTCATAATCGAGTCAATTCAATACTTTTTCTTCTAATTGTTTTAACCGTTTTTTTAGCTGTTTTACCTCAAGGTAAACTGCATCGCGACGATTTTTTTCACTGATTTCTCTGGCAGGCGCCCCTGAATAAATTTTACCCCCAGGCAAGTTTTTCATCACTGCCGTATAGCAAGCAAAGATAGCACGATCACCAATAGTTACATGGTCGATTGCCCCTGCTTGCCCACCAAAAATACAAAATTCACCTACTTTTGTACTTCCGGCAATTGTCACGTGTGCTGTCAATAAACATCCCCTGCCGATAGAAACATTATGGGCGATTTGCACTCCGTTGTCTAATTTGCAATAATTACCGATGGTTGTGTCGCCAATTGTTCCTCGGTCTATCGTACAATTTGCACCTATTTCTACCTTATTGCCAATAATAACATTTCCAATTTGAGGCAACTTTATATGGGTGTCATTATGGGTTACAAATCCATACCCATCGCCTCCAATAACCACCCCAGAGTGGATAATGCAATTTTCACCAATTTGAGTTTGATGGTATAAATGAATGTTATGACTTAATGATGAATGATCTCCAATCGTTGCTCCAGACTCAATAACATTGTTTGCGCCGATAGACACATTATCTCCAATTATAACACCTTCCTCTATAATAGAAAAAGGACCGATCGATACATGGGTACCTATGGTTGCTTTTGGGTGGATAATTGCAGTTTTATGGATACCATTATTCAGAGGATATTTAGGTGCAAAATATTCCAAGACTGAGGCAATGGCTACCTGTGGATTATCCACAACAATTCCATCTTTACCCTCAAGTAATTCTCCATCAGACACAATAATGGCTGAAGCGGGCGTGGATGAAATATATTGATGGTATTTCTTATGGGCTACAAAAGTGATTGTACCATACTTGCCATCATAGATTGTCGACACGCCATGGAGAGGAAGGGTAGCATCCCCCATGACCGTGCCGTGTACGAGATCCGCCAATGCTTGTAATGTGGTCAAAGACCGTGTTTAGTTTTTTGTTTCAGGTGCCACGTCTTTTTTATCTGAGACATTATATTTTCTAAGTTGAAACAAAACGTCATCAGTCAAGTCATGGGTTGGATTCCCATAAAGAAGGGAAGTGGATCCGTCGAGGATAAAATCGATACTTTTCGCAGCAGCAACTTTATCAACAGCTCGTTTTACCTTTGACAAAATATCAAACTCTAATTGTGCTTGACGTCTATACAATTCTCCTTCTGGACCAACCATGGTCACTTGAAATTGTTGAATGGTTGCTTCGCGAGAAGCAATTTCAGTTTCTTTTTCTTTCCGCCACTCGGGACTGCTCATCAACCGTTGGGTCTCAAAAGCTTTTTTAATACTATCCAGTTCCATAACCATCATGTTATACTGAACATTAACCTGACGGTATTCCAGTTGAAGCTGGGCTTCCGCGTCTTTGAATTCTTCATACTCCGCACGAATGCGGTCTGATTGTACAAACCCAATTTTGTTTTGGGCAGCAAGCATTACTGGCAGCATCATTGCCATAATACCTACAGTTGTGATTGTCTTCCTAATCACATTGACCTCCTTGATTTAATTATCATCTACCAAAGATGATTGTGTATTCCCATCCTTGGGGTTCTCCATCTCCGGAGATATCGTCAAATCCATATCCCATATCGAAACCAAGTTGTCCGATCATGGGCATAAAAAATCGAATACCAATTCCGGCAGATCGTTTTAGCTCTAGCGGATCCCTTCTCGGGAATCCCAATGATTGCATTAAATTTGTATCGTTCCAAACGCCACCTGCCTCAGCGAATAACATGGCATAAACAACGGGATTTTCTGAGAATGGAAACCTGAATTCCGTTGAATATTTTGCAACCGTATTCCCGCCAATTCCGCGACCTTGGGCCGTAAGCGGTCCAATTGAATTATCTGGGTAACCTCTTAACATGGTGCCGTAAGGAATACCATTGCCACCCATAATGAACCGTTCGTAAGGCGGAATATAAGTAAATTCTTGCCCTACATCTAACTTCCGAATCATACCCATTTTTAATGAGCTTGTCAGTACAAATTTCCAAAATGTCGGCGTATACCAGTCTAGTGATAATACATGTTTATGATAATGTTCATCTCCGCCTAATGAACCGCCAGAAAATGTTGAAACAATGGATGCCGTCGACCCTTGCGTCGGAAATTCGGCACGGTCACGGCTATCGCGACTAATAGATTGTGTAAGATTTATCCCTGTGGATTTCCTAAATGAACCGATATAGTCTTCTAACACATCTTCATCACCCATGTATTCTGTTTGCCGAACTGTGATTTCCCAAAATGCTCTGAAATAGTCATCCGGCCATTTCAATCGGCGTCCCCATTGGAGAGATCCATAGCGCGTACGCTGATCAAATGGATAAAAATAGTAAGAATTTCCTTGGCCTCTAAATTGATATCCCAGTGAAAACCCGATTCTATTCGGCGTATCTTTAAACATGGGATCCATGAACCGAACATGGAAACTTTCATATTTTGCCGGTGTACCGTACGCATTATACACGGACATTTGTGTACCGATATCAAAGCCAAAAGACAGGACTTGTCCTTTGCCTAAAAAATTGTTGAATTCAATATTGCCGCCGCCCGTCATGCCGTAAATACCTGTAAACCCTACATTAGCGCTGGCTTTATCGGAAGATTTTTCTTCTAGGGTAATATCCAAATCAACCTCATCTTCATCCACAGGAACGACATTGGGGCTTAATGATGTTGGATCAAAATAATTCAACACATGGAGTTTTCGCATGCTTCTCTGCAGCAGCGTACGTCTGAATAAGTCCCCAGGAAATACATCCAATTCCCGGCGGATTACATTTTCACGTGTTTTTTCATTTCCATAAATATTGATATTTCGAATATAGACTTGATTGTTTTCTGTGATAGAAAAGTGAATATCTATGGAATCTTCACCCACGGGTGTAAAAAAGGGCTCAATATTGCTGTATAAATATCCCCGATCCATGTAAAGACTTTGTACTTCTTCAAAAACAGCTTTATCAAATCCGGACTGACTGAAGGCATCGCCGGATGATAAGTTTAAAGCTTTGTCCAGAATCTCGGTTTCGTAAAGCGTGTTTCCTTCCCATGTGAAATTTCGGTACTTATATTTTTCCCCTTCATCCACATTTAAGTGTACAACCAAACCACGATTTTTTGGTTCATAATAAACTGAATCTGATAAAATAGTAAAATCACGGTAGCCTTCATCACGGTAAAATGTGGTTAATAAATCCAAGTCTTCCAAGAATTTTTTATTATCGTAGGCCGGTGCCCACAATCGCCACCAGCTCCGAATTTTTGTTTCCTTCATTTGCCATCTTAGGGTGGCTAATGTCAATTTTTCGCGAAGGAATTTTGGTAAAGGAATCCATTTATTGGTTGCCACCCATCCAAATTGTTTATCACGACCATCGATGACGATATCTTTTATCTTTACCTTTTTGCCTTCTCTAATCTTAAACGTGATATTTTGTTTTTGATCATCCCCTTTGCCGACAGTCTCCGTTTCAGCCTTTATGGTTGCCAAGAAATAGCCGTCTTCCATATACATTTGTTTCATCGTATTAATGGATTTGGTAATAAAGTTTGGCTTAAGACGCATTCCGCGCTGATAAGATAGTTCTTCACTGAACTTTTTATCCTTCAGCTTTTTATTGCCCTGGAACTTGACCGATCCTAAAACAGGAGATTCTTCTAGCTCAATGGTAATGAGAATCCCATCGGGTGTTTCCCCATCAAAATGAATTTGGATATTACTGAAAACTCCCAATTCCCATAATCGTTTTACTGCTCGGCGAAAATCTTCTTGAGATACATCCTGCCCAGCTTGAAGCCCTGCAGTATATAACACCATGTTTTCACTGGTGGCCATATTCCCTTCAACATTGATATCCTTCAGCTTAAAGGATGGAGGTGCCTGTGAAACGGCTATTGTAACAAATAAAAATAAAATAAACTTTCTCATGCAGAAACTTGCTCTCCTGTCATACCAAAACGTCTTTGACGTGCTTGATATTCAATAATGGCTTTCAATATAGATTCTTCTCTAAAGTCCGGCCAATAAATATCTGTAAGAAACAATTCTGTATAAGCAGATTGCCATAACAAAAAATTACTGATTCGATGTTCGCCCCCTGTACGGATCAGTAAATCTGGATCCGGGACGTTTGATGTATATAATGCGCGAGAGATATCTTCCTCTGAAATTTGTTCTGAATTCAAGTGTCCTAATTGAACTTTATTTGCAATACGCTGAACAGCCATTAATAGTTCCTGACGACTTCCATAGCTTAGGGCTAAAATCAAATTAAGTCCTGCATTATTTTTTGTTTTCTCCATACCCTCTTTCATCCTATTTTGAGACTCAACTGGTAGAGCCTCCAAATTTCCGATCGTAGATAACCGAACATTGTTCTTATGCAAATTATTGATTTCTTTCCGGATGGTACCCACCAACAGTTTCATAATTGCAGAAACTTCCTTTTTAGGGCGAGACCAATTTTCACTTGAGAATGTATACAGAGTTAAATAGGATACACCAATTTCTCCGCAAACGCGGACTATTTCCCGAACAGAGTTGATTCCCTCTTTATGCCCGGAAACCCGGGGTAAATTTCGAGATTTGGCCCAACGGCCATTCCCATCCATAATGATGGCAACATGGGTTGGTAAATCGCCTTGTTTTAATATTTGTTTTCTTAGTGATTTAGACATAACTCGGATTTCGCAAATTTGCGCCTGAAAAACAACGGGCGAAATTACCCTTTCACACGTGCGCAATCAATGAATAATCACTATAGTCTAATTGGGTGATTCGTACAATTCGGCAATATGATGATCGAATGGTTTAAGATGATCGGGTATGCCCATATCCTTAAACTCAGATTTGCATTTATAACACTCAGCAGAGTCTTTTATTCGTCGATATAAAAGATAATCAACCAAAGATAATACAAGCAAACTAAGTCCGTATGTCCAGGGGACTAAAACTGCACCAATCAGGATAATGATACATCCGATGGCCTGATTAAAATCTTTTTTTCTATAAAGATGTTTACATCCGCATACGGGACATTCGGTAAAATCTAATTGATTAGTAAATAATTGAGGTGACTTGCAATCAGCACAATCTTTGGATTCAGAAAAAGATAGGGTCTTATTACAGACTTCGCATTCAATTAAGCTCACACTAAAAATCCAAATTGAAGCAAATAATATTTAAATAAAAGTTCGCCGAATAATATGGATACTACCGATACGTATAAAAGACCTGTGGCACTTTGTGTGGCCTGCAGTTTCAGCGTTCGCCAGATAAAATAATTCAAGACGATGGGTACAAGGTTTCCCATAAAAAAAGCTACGGCCAATAAGAACCCTTCAAATTGAAGCATAAATGCCCAGAGACTATGCTCGATTCCAAAATGATCAACCACATGGTCCACTTTCATATAAATGATGTCCCAAATGGTTCTAATTCCCAGAAGAATCCAAAGGACCAATGTCGCTTTTTTTAATAATCGTATGGGTAGTGCCACAACATTCAAATACCAATGACCTAGAATCATGGCGAAAAACACACCAGCTGTAATCATTGATCCTATCAGCGAAGAAAAAAGAACGCCGCTTTGATTCAATTCCGGTGCAATATCAAAAACAATACCAATCATGGTGGCACATCCAAAAAGAGAAATACTTGAAATGATAACGTTATTAATACGGTCCGCATTCCAATTCAAGGCTGTAACAATGAGAAGAGAAGCAAGCCATACCCACACATAATATTCAGTGCTTCGGTCAGGCGAAAGAAGATGATATCCTGCAACACCCAAAGCACCTACCACACAACACATTCCCAGGTTAAATCGGTAAAAACCTCTATCAATGTTTTCTAAGGGCGCAATCCAAAGAAACAAAGGATATACCATTGCATATCCTAAAAATATAAGTACAATGGTATCCGTAAAATAATTAAACATTAGTTCAGGGTATCGATGACCTTTTCAGCAATGCTTTTAAAAATTTTAGTTACATGGGCGTCTGGATTAAACGCAGAAATGGGTTTGCCTGCATCCGTGGCTTCCATGATATCTTGTGAAATGGGAATTTCTCCTAAAAGTGGTACATCCAGTCGTTCGCTTTCTGATTTGCCCCCGCCTTTTTTAAATAGATCAATTCGAATGGCAAACCGGCCATCTTCCCCTACATCTACGGGCTGACCTTCGATCGAGACACCCTTTCCATTTGTCACTTCACCTTCTAAAAATAATCCAGACATATTTTCAATAACGCCCAGAACCGGTGTATGGACCTTCTTAAACATATCGGCACCTTTTCGCACATCGGCCAAGGCAATATCTTGCGGTGTGGTTACAATAACTGCTCCATCTATTTTTAATTTTTGAGTTAATGTCAATTGAACATCACCGGTTCCTGGGGGCAAGTCTAAAATTAAGTAATCCAGCTCTCCCCAGACCACATCGCGGAAAAACTGTTCTGTCATACGTGCAACCAATGGACCTCTCCAAATAACCGGTGTTTGGTTTCCGCTGATAAAACCAAAACTCATGATTTTCATATCCATATGGTCTAGAGGAATTAGTTTTCTATCTTGAGTCAAATCAGGCTGTTCGTTGATACCTAAAATAATAGGCAAAGAAGGGCCATAAATATCTAAATCAAGCAACCCGACTTTATGCCCTGCGTCTCTCAAGGATAGGGCCAAATTGGCTGCAACAGTCGATTTGCCCACGCCTCCTTTCCCACTGGCAACTGCAATCACATGCTTAATACCATCAAGGGTTGATGCTGGTTGAGTTTGAGCACTTTGGGGCGCCGGACCGCTCGCTGAAGGCGGTGCACCTTCTACAACGGATACTTGAACATCCTTAAATGCTTTTGTGCCTTTAAGAGTCTGTTCTACTTCCTCTATAACCGCAGATTTTTTTTCTTCCTGCTGGGTTGTGATTTTCAATTTTACTGAAACAGAATCACCATTCACATTTACGTCCTCCACCATTCCAAAGGAAACGATGTCGCGACTAAAACCCGGATAGGTAATTGTTTTAAGTATTTCTAATATGTTTTTTTTATCCATAGATATACAAAAAAAACGGCTGTTGAAGACACAACAGCCGTTTTATCAAATGGTTGTTTAATTCCCTTTAACCAGAATATTCCCGTCCATAGTAATCATAATTGATTTTAATGTATTTATTCCATTCTTCGGGAACTTCACTTTCCTCAAAGATGGCTTCAACCGGACACTCAGGTTCACAAGCACCACAGTCAATACATTCTTCAGGATCAATGTATAACAATTTGTCATCCAAATTGCTTTCATCCCATCCTTTTTCACCCCATTCATCCTTTGTGGGATGGATGCAATCAACAGGACAAACCTCTACGCAAGCCGTGTCGCAGGTGCCGACACAAGGTTCAGCGATAATGTAAGCCATTTATTTCTCCTAATTATGTTTTCAATGCGTCGCTAAAATTAAACCACTTTTACGATTAGGCAAAAAGCCTTTTGCTGATAAAAAAGAATTCATTTTAACTTCCATGCTTAATATAGATCGGAAAAAATGGCAAAAAATTACAAATACGACCACTACAAAACTGTGCCTGATCCAGCAGAAAAGGTAAACTTTAAGAAGAAGAAACCGAAACTAATTGCTGTTGTTGATGAGGACAACTGCACCGGGTGCCAAGTCTGTATACCATTTTGCCCAGTGGATTGCATCGAACCTGTCCCTGCTGAAAAATACGGTATCCCCATTCCACCTGTTCAAGTGAGACATGATGAATGTATCGGATGCCAAATTTGTGCAAAAGCATGCACAAAACTCACATGGGATGCAATTCGAATGATCAAAACAGAAGAATTTGAAGAAATTTACGACGTTGCCCTAACGGGCTGATTTGACAGCGGCCCAAAAGCAATTTACTCTGGTCATCGACCAGGGAACCTCCTCTACCAAAATATTTCTATTTAACCTCAGTAATAGGGTCGTCTTTAAGGCCCGCACAAAACATTCTTTAACCAAGCCTAGAATAGGCCATGTAGAGGCAGATGCATCCGAAATCGCAGAAGCATGTCAATCCCTAATTCAAATAGCATGCCGTCGCGCTGCCGAACTCAATGGGATAATAATTTCTGCTGGTATAGCCCTGCAGCGGTCCACATTTATATTTTGGGATAAACAAACTTTAAAACCCTTAACACCAGCCCTTAGCTGGCAAGATGGACGTGCTACAGATATTGTTGATGAATTATCTAAAGAAGCAGATTTTATATTTCATAAAACCGGCGCTCCACTTAACGCTCATTTTGGCGGACCCAAATTTGTACATATGGTTCGCAGACACACCAATTTGGCTGAATATATAAAAAGGGACACTGTTTTTTATGGGACGATAAGCGCCTATCTAGTCCACTACCTTACAGGCCACCCATCCGTAGATGAATCGATTGCATCTAGATTTACATTAATGGATTTGGATCTTGCAATTTGGGATAATGATTTATTGACGTTATTTAATGTTCCGAAGCAAGTCTTGCCTGAATTAGTTCCCTCTGTACACCAGTTTGGATTAATAAAATCAGGTAATTGCGAATTTCCATTGCGAGTCGTAATTGGCGATCAGCAAACTGCCCTTTTAGGGCAGGGCGGATATAAACAAAATGCCATCGCCATGAATTTTGGTACGTCTGGGTCCATTCAAATCAATGCAGGAGAAACACCTGCTCACGTGAATGGCTTGATAAGCAGTGTCCTGTTTTCAGATGATAAAAAAAGATACTATTTACTTGAGGGAACCATCAATGCATGTAATTCCATATTCTATCATTTAGAAGATGAATTAAATATTCCACATGATAAAATACTTTGGCATGATCGATGTGCTAAAAGCAAAACCAATGGTGTTTATATCCCTGCTGGTGGGTTAGCTGCCCCTTATTGGGCGGATAATTACGATCCCATATCAACGGGCTACGAGACTGATTCCCCCAATGAAGTTATTAGAGCTGCCATGGAATCCATTGGATTTTTGACTTATGATATACTCAAATTGGCCATGTCTCATTTAGTCAATTTACCCACCCAGATTTTTGCCAGTGGAGGTGGGGGTAGGGCGCCCTTGCTGCAATTCATCTCAAATCTGACAGGCGTATCTGTTATCCACGGGGCTATGAAAGATCGAACGGCCTTGGGTGTTCATGCCTTATTAATAAAAGATCTTACTGGTGAATGGCCTGAGGTGGACTTAAAAGGCGAACATCATTTTAGTCCTAATATGGCTGAATCAATAATAACTGATAAATTAAATAAATGGTATAATGCACTTCAGGATGCGGGCATTACTAAATAGTAAGTTTTTTGTTTAAATAGGATCTGATTTCATCTTGAATAATTTCACCTAAAACTACACCCATTATATTTCCTTCCTTTTCTACAATTAAATGGGTGGGCACACCCCATCCCCTTTGATCTCCAATAGATTTTCTGAATTTATATAAGCTTGTCTCACTACGTTTTGCTTCATCTTTTTCATCCAATTCGCCATATTGAACCGGAATACTAATAGCATGAGTTTGAACGAAATTGTCTGAATCATTTTTAGGTGAATAATCCATGACCAATGTCATTTCGAGTCCATGTGAATGATATTCATTATGTAGGTATTGCACTGCTGAAACTTCATATACACAGTTTGGGCACCATTCTGCAAAAAACGATACGATTTGGACTTCGCCATTATCACCACTTTGTTTTAAAAATGGATTAATAAATTGGGAAGTTTCATCCATTGAGATCCATGAAATAGATGCATATTCATGTGGACGGCCCATATTAATTGTATCCTACAATTATACCCACTAACGTCAGCATCAACAAACATAAGTTCCGATTGAAGCTAAACTTTGCTTTTATTTCACTATCATTCATATCGCTGTGTATAAGCTTCGCTCTGGACATATGGCTAAATGCAACTGCACCAAGTCCAATTAAAACCTTAATATGAAGCCACCCTACCGATAGCCAATGGGTTTGATCTATCATCATTAGAACGCCGGTTAATGGCATAAAGAAGGAAGCCGGCATTTCCACTTTTGTAATTAAATCCAAGAGTAGTTCTTTATCTTCAGTCTGCTGTTTTGACCAAATAATGGATACGGTTAAAGCGGTGCCAAACCATGCAGCCATCCCTATCAAATGCAGCATGCGCAATGTTGTATAATACGTGATTGATTCTATCATTTACGGTTCTACCCCAATAAGATTTGCAATTTTCACCCTTACCATGCTCCGAAGGTCATCTAACGAAAGATCTTTATATTCATCATATGTAATTGGATCGCCAAACACCGTTGTCAAAACGCCAGGTCTGATGCGCCAATCATTTTTATTCTTTGCATCATAGGCCCCAACCAGTCCAACAGGTACGATCGTAATATTAGTATTCAAGGCCACATGAAATGGCCCCTTTTTAAAAACATTTAATCTGCCAGTCAATGTTCGCGTTCCCTCTGGTGCAATCATGAGAGAAATGCCTTTTTTTACCGCATCTTCTGCTTTTTCTAGGCTTGTTATTGCATTATCTAGTTTTTGACGAACTATTGGGATAACACCATACTTTTTGACAAGAAATCCCCATACAGGGTAGGAAAACTGTTCATAAGCACCTACGCCGGTAAAGTAATGTTTTACCGCTGCTAACAGCATGAATCCATCAAAAAGAGATTCATGGTTAATTAAATATAAATACGGACCTTTATTTGGATCAGGCGCTTGCCCTTTCACTCGAAACCACTGTCCCGCAAATAACATGAACAATACAGCCAATACTCTTGCAAGCGGATGCAATTTAGAAGCAGGAAAAAATATAATAGCAGTAGAATATATGATTGCTCCCAGGGTAAACATTGTTGCCCACAATGGCCAAAGGATTAATGATATAATTGCTCTAAACATTTTCTTTATCTATTAACTTAAATAATTTATGATTTGCCTTAGAAAATGCATAATCGGTTAATGCGGAATATGGAATCCATGTCCCATTAGGATTATCCTGCCCGCTGTTCGCCATAACACATCCAAAGAGGGTGATGTTCATTTTAAAATGGGAAAAGGCATGGGTTATTTTACCAAGATTTTTTCCGACAATAATATGTTGGCCATATGTTTTATGAACCTTTTTCTTAATTTCATTATGATCGCCTGAATTTGAATTCAATTGTACATTTGGAAGCTCCCATAATCCCCCCAATAAACCATTATTTGATCGTTTCGATATAAAAATATTATCATTTTTTCTAATCAAGACAGCGGCCATTTCTTTAGTTGGAATTACCTTTTTTATTTTTGGAGCGGGATAGGAAAGGGGATTAACCATCTTTGCTGCCCTACATGAGTTTTTCAAAGGACATCCATTGCAACTGGCTGTTTTAGGTTTGCATATCTCACTGCCAATATCCATTAATGCTTGGTTGATATCCCCGGGACGACCTATTTCTATTTGGGCTTTGAGAAGATTGGCAATTCGACTTTCATTATGTTTTGACCGCTTCTTTAATCCAAGAATACGATATAATATTCTTCGATGATTACCATCAATTGCACAATAGGGTCGTTCAAAAGCAATAGACAACACGGCGCCTACCATATAATCCCCCACGCCAGGCAATGATTTGAATGATTTCTTATCAAATGGAACCATACCACCATAATCATTCTTCACTATTTTAGCCGCTTCATGAAAATTCCTGCACCGCGAATAATAACCAAGCCCTTCCCATATTTTTAAAAGATTATCAATATGTGCATGCGCCACAGACTCTATTGTAGGATATTGTTTTATCCATTTATGATAATACGGCATAACTGTTTTTACCTGCGTTTGTTGGAGCATGACCTCCGATAGCCATATTTTGTATGGATCGTTTGTTTCTCGCCAGGGCAAATTCCTTTTATTGGCATCATACCAATTGATTATATCAAAGTATATATTTGTATTATACAATATTATTTGTTCAGTCGGTATTTTGACACTATCCAGTGAAAATTGTAAAGGATCTCTTTAACCTCTTCTTGGTCTTCCATGGGTATCTTTCGGAAAAGATCTGACCCAAACTTATCAATTTCCCGTTCTAATTTATATTGGAGGGATTCACCTCTCTTTGTTAACAGCACCAGCATAGAGCGGCCGTCTCTAGGGTTTTTCTTTTTTACGACAATGCCATCTTTCATCAGCACACCAACAAGGCGCGTCATCGTACTGTTATCAACACCGATTTGTTTTGCTAATGAAGTCATATCAATGCCATCCATTGGGATGGAGGACACCAGTATGACCTGTGGCATGGTAATCTTCAAATCTTTTGTGTGAGATCTAAACAGGGACTGAAGATCAATCAAGAATTGCTTTAATAATTCACCAAATTCCATATTTGTATATTACAAATATATTAATATTTCAACAACAAAATGCTTAATTGGCTTTTGCACCATTCTTTATACTATTCTCCGGCTCTAAAAGAACAATATGTCCATTGTTGTCTTCGGCGCCCATAATCAGTACCTCTGAAGTAAATGGCCCAATTTTCTTCTTACCCAAATTCATGGCAGCGCAAATCCGTCTCCCCACCAAGCCATCTATAGCATAGTTTTCAGTTATTTGAGCGCTGGACCACTTTTTGCCGTAGGGGCCAAAATCAATTCTGACCTTATATGCCGGTTTCTTTGCTTCCGGGAAGGTTTGTGCTTTCTCGATTGTGCCCACACGAATTACTAATTTATCAAAATCTTGAATTGAAATCATTTCGGTTAATTCCTTTTATATCATTCTGGCAATGATTGAAGCAATTTTAAATGGTCAATAAAAAATGATTTTATTGAATCAAATTCTTCATCTTCCAAGCTGTGTCCAATAAATTTTCGATGGTCGGACTGATATTCGCCCATCACATACCATTGCCCGGGAATTAATAGGTCTTCTTCTCTATATATGGCTATTGGATCGGGTCCATTTGTGCCAGTGGTGGGGCCGTACATTGAAATTTTATTGACTATACCATCATTTTCAAACCAAGTTGAATCTGTTTCTGTTCCATCGGCAAAATATGCTTTTTTACTTCCCATCATCCTAGCATTTGCTCGTATGATATAGGACATGGAAGAATGGGGGACGTGACGCCCCGAAGCGGAATCCAGAACGGTATTGCTAGTCACATAAGAAAAATAATAAATATTAGGGTTCGCCGTGCAAAGCGTATTTAGTTCTTTTGCCCCTTGAATGCTTGCATCCCATGCGACAATATTTTTTGTTCCCCATGCTGGATGTTCTTTCATTCTGTTAAAATAATTTCCCCAACCTTCACCTTCACCCCTATTAAACCCCCATTGTTCTAAATCAAAATTATAAAACGAATTTCCTGCCACAGCAGCAATTGCGATAAAATCCTGCAAAAATGGAATACCTGTTTTTACAAAATTGGATAAGGTGCTTCCATTATGAGGCGCAGATACGGATGTGATAGAATGAATCCATCCGTCATTGTTCTGACCAAGGAACGTGCTCTCTTCTATCGTATTTGCAGAATCCACAATTGATGTTCTAAGAAGATAATCCAACATGCGTACAGTTTGCCCGCCCATGCTATGACCAAATAAGTGAATAGGAGTTTTTTCATTCCACTGGGGATAAAAGCCTTCATATGATTTTCCTTTAGGTTTTTGAATCAAACCAAAGGTTTCTGAATGTCCTTTGCCATAGTCCACCTGTCCACCCTTAATTTGGTAATAGAGTTCAACCGCACGATCCCAATTGGAAGAAATTGGCCCAACGCTTGCCACATATACTTCGAACCCTTGATCTATTAATGCTTGCTCCAGATCATTTTTACCGCCCCAGTATTTATAATTGCCCATTTCATTTTTGCCCCAGCCCATAAACCCATGAACTAGCACAATAGGGTATTTGTTTTGTGCCACTAGCCCATTAATTAATGAAAGGGAAAAAATGAAAATGTATAAAATCGTATTACGCATTGGATTACTTATAATACCATCCAAAAAGAATCATCATTTCATCCGTAGATGCAAATCCAAACCTTACTGTTAGGTCCGTTGGATTATCGTAGGTAGCAATCAGCTTTAGTCCCTGTCCAGCTGAAAGCGTAATGGGCGGATCATAGTTTAAAATGGGTGGATGCTCCCAATCGTCTGTCCAGTATATCACTTCACCATCCCGTGGACCGCCATCAATTTCGACAATAAATTCTGTCATTTTTTCATGTGCATGCGAAAAGACTTGCCCAAAACTGGTTGTAGAATTCACACGATATGTCTTTGTTATAATGGTTACTTTTTTGGGTGGTAAAACCAAATCATTGTTGCTCATTGAAAAAAGTTCGGCAATATGCTGGACTTCACTTTCATCAATAGTATGAATATTGGTATAGACTTCACCAATCATGATTGAATCTGTTCGATTCACATAGTGTGAATTTTGATCTAATCCAAACTCTGCAGGCAATCTCAGAGCGACACCAGAAGGCATTTTATAGTCAAGCCGTGGCCATTGGGTCCCTGCAAAAAATTGGTGATATTGCATGCTACGCAAGGTTGAAAGATTAAGTCCGCCACTATTCAGCCTTAATTCTCTTGCCTCTCCATAATTAGGGAGCTGATCATTGGAAGTGCCCGGGATAAAAGAATATAAAATAAAGTGGTGACTGCCTTTTCTCATTTCAATTTCGACACGGTTGACAAATACATCTTCTGTCTGTTTTGTGTCTGTATATTGAAAAAATTCACGCTCAAAGTTTGAATTAACATCAAATGGGCCCAAGTGGAGTTGAAATCCCTTTGCCGGGGGATTCAGTGGTGTGAAGGGTGGGGATTCATACAGATTTGAATCACCTAAAACAGTTTCTTCTGCCACCACACCAGATTCGGGAGCACCCGCTTCAATCCATGCCCGAACAAATTTTAATTGGCCGTCTGTTAAGAAATTTTCACCCGGAGGCATCATTTGTCCATATTCAGGATGATCCGCTAAATAGTGTTCCCGATCATGGGCATTAATTTTTTCCCATAAAAAACTTTTACCCAATCCCTTCATACCGCCTGCGTTGCTTACAATATACAGACCCTCATTTTTGGCGGCTGTGTTTTTTGGCTGAATACCCACCATTGCATCGTAGGCTTTCCCTTCGCTTAGATCCAAGCCCGATTGCTTAACGATTGCCGTTCCCTGCATATGACAATTCGCACAGGATGGTGTTAATATATCCTGCTCAATGACTTGCCAGGTAGTACGGGTAGACTCTTTGCTTTCTTCACACCCAAAAAGCAAGAGGAAGACTAGAATGGTTTGAAAAGACTTTTTCATGAGATTTTCTTTATAAAATCAAGGGGAGTTTACATCAATATAAAAAAAAAAGAAGGCCCCAATTGGGGCCTTCTTTACTGCTGGTTATGTTGGCAAGTGTTGGTTATCCGCAACAGGATTCAATCAAAATTGCGCATACTTGATATGGATCCATATTTGCAGATGGTCGTCGATCTTCCAGATACCCATGTCCGTCATTGGCGGTTGCCATGGGAATCCGAATGGAAGCGCCTCGATCGCTAACACCATAACGGAATTCTTTAATGGAACAAGTTTCATGCAATCCAGTTAATCGCTCTTCATTGTGAGCACCATATACAGCAATATGGGCATCATGATTACTTCCCAAACTTTCACAAGCGGCTTCAATGACTTTCAGTCCGCCATTTTCACGCATGGATTTGGTGCTGAAATTGGTGTGGGCACCAGCTCCATTCCAATCGCCAGAGACCGGCTTTGGGTGCAGTGTTGCATTGACACCATAATCTTCTGCAATTCGATAAAGCAGCCAACGAGAAAGCCATAATTGATCTGAAACAGCCAATGGGCCCAAAGGACCGATTTGAAATTCCCATTGCCCGGGCATGACTTCTGCATTTACACCTGAAATACCAATCCCGGCCTGAATACATGCTTCCATATGATCCTCTACAATATCTCGACCAAAAACTTCGTCCGCACCAATACCACAGTAAAACGGGCCTTGGGGTGCAGGATATCCACCGTCGGGCCATCCCAATGGAGAGCGGCCTTGGAAAAATGTATATTCCTGCTCGATACCAAACCAAGCTTCCTCATCTTTATATTTTTCGGCTATTCCAGATAGATGAGCCCGGGTATTGGATGAATGTATTGATCCATCTGCGTTCATGACTTCATTCATAACCAAGATGCTATCTCCACCTCGAATCGGATCAGGAATATAACATACCGGTTTCAACATACAATCACTGTCGCTTCCTTCTGCCTGCATGGTGCTGGATCCATCAAATCCCCATAGAGGCAAATCGGAAAGGCTACTTACTGATCCATCAATAACTTTTGTTTTTGAGCGCAATTTAGCGGTTGGCTTATGGCCATCAATCCAAATGTATTCTGCTTTTACCATCATTTTATCGTCTCCTTTGAAACATTATTATTTTATGTATTATTCTTATATATCCTTTAATATTTAAGCTTATTATGGGATATTCAATGATATACAAGGCTGAATATACTTTTATACTATAATAATAAAAACGGTTTTTAGCTGAATCGCTAAAGAATTTTTACCGAATAGTATCCGCTAAGACAGAAAGGTCAATTTCTGTTGATTCTTTATAGGAAGAAAGAACAACATTAGACTGCGTGCGAGACACACCGGGCCAATTCTGTATTTCATACAGGAGGTCCTCTAAAGCCTGAGAATTTTTGACACGAATTTTTAAAATATGAGAACCAGTACCGGTAATAGAGTGACATTCCATCACAGCTTTACATTCATTAGCCTTATTTACAAATTCATCATAATGGTCTGAATGTTCACTAACAATAAACACATAGGCTGTTAAATCTAAACCTACATTTTTATGATTCAGAATGGCAGAAAAGCGATCTATTAGTCCTTTTTCGGTTAATTTTTTTATTCGCTCACCCACTGCCGGGACTGATAAATCAACCTCCTTAGCAATATCACTCGCAGTAGAACGGCCATTATTTTGTAGAATTTCAAGGATCTGTATATCCCGATTGTCAAACATGTTTGCTTTCCTATTTTTTATTGAATATTAAAATTATAACATAATTATTTTTCTTAAAAGGACAGTTTAACTTATAGTTTTTATGAATTCACACCATTCTACATTCTAGCCATTTTTTCTTAATAAAAAATGGCTATGCCCATGGAAACCACGATGCTGCTTGGCCCATAAGAGTATATATTCATATCCAGATTGATGTCTTGGGCTCTATAGCCAATGCCGAAACCAAAGTCTGAAAAAACATTCTTAATAAAGGAGACATCTGTCATGAGATTTGATTTATTAGATGAAAGGCCACCCCGAATGTTTAACTCGTTCGTAAGTGTATATATCCCAGAAAAAATTATCGTATTATTAGAGTCGTCTGCGTGTATATAATCTATTTCCATTTGAATGGGTAAAGATTGCATGGATCTAGAGATAGATCCAATCAGTGTCCCATTCATTGGTTCTTTCGACTTTCCATAATGTGATAATGCACGCCCATGGTTATGTGCAGAAAAACTTAGGTCAACCCATTTCCCATGATAAATAATGGAAGGGGAAATGGTAATAGCATTGGCATGATAAGATCCAAGCCTGCTCAATAAAATACCACCGTTAAATCCAAAATCAAATTTACCAGAGTTGGATTTCACCCCATATCCGCCTTGGATTTGGATATCCTCGGCTGAATAGTCTTCAGTTTTTATATTATCAACACTTCGACCTTCAAAAATGCCATATGCAATTCGGCTTACTTTAAATCCAAAATGATGGCTTTTTAGTTGGAGTGCTCCCGCCATAGATTGACTGCTAATCCCCGCAGGATATTTTATGACATCAAATTGTATATGACGTTTTGCATGAACCAACATAGCTGCATTACGAAAATCATTTTGGGGATTAATTAAATATCCACCCCCAGAGACGCCAAGGATATTGCTTTGGGTCCATGTGTTTAATCCCAAAAAAGAATCTTGACCGAACCCAAAGGTCGATAAGATAATGATATATAAAACTTTGCTCATAATAATGAAACTGGATTCACATCAACAATCAAACGAAGACCACCCTTTAGTTTCGCACCATTATTACTTTTGATTATTGACTTATAGTAAGCGTGGAGTTTACTTCCGTTCGGATCATACTGCTTTTTCGATTTCAGTACAATTTGCATGCGGTAGTAATCTCGAAGCTTTTCTCTATAACAATAGGCTGGCCCTAATATTTCTATGCCTTTAGGTGAATTTTTAAACCGACTTTTTAATCGACCAGCGGCTTCCTCAACGGTGTTTTTACTTTTACCTCTCACCTCTAATCGCACAATCCAACTAAATGGTGGATAGCTCAATGATTGCCTCTCATCCAGACAAATATTGTAATATTTTTTTAAATCTAGTTGGGTGGAGCACTGAATCACTTCATTATCCTGATTATAGGTTTGGACAACCACTTCCCCAGGAATCCTGCCTCGACCCGACCGACCCGCCGCTTGATAAATAAGTTGAAACACTTTTTCTCCGGCTCTGAAGTCGGGAAGGTATAGTCCTGTGTCCCCATTGATGATCCCTACTAAAGTGGCATTTGCAAAATCCAATCCTTTGGCAATCATTTGAGTCCCCAACAAAATATCAATATCCCCATCAGAAAACTGTTGAAGCATCTCACTAATATTTAACCCGGAGCGAATGACATCTCTATCTAAGCGGGCAATCGTCGCATCAGGAAATTCCTCAATTAATTCATCTTCCACTTTTTGAGTGCCAATTCCTGCCAGTTTAATATTGATACTATGGCACTCGTTGCATTTATTGGGCAGATTCCTCTGGATATGATTGCAAAAATGACATAGGAGATATTTTCCTTTTTTATGGAATGTTAGGGCCACCTGACAGTAGGGACATGTGGAAACCTCACCACAGTCATCACAACGCAATACAGGGGCGAATCCCCGCCGATTATGGAGTAAAATAACCTGTTCTTTTTTATCCAGTCGATTTTGGATTTTTTCAAGGAGACTCCTAGAAAAGATACTGCCATATACCCCTGTTTCTTCTGATTCCTTTATCATATCCACCACATGAACATGAGGATACTTTGCGCCGCCAAACCGTTCTGGAAGATGGATATATCCAAACTTTCCACTGATATGATTATAGTACGATTCCATGCTGGGCGTGGCGCTGGCCAACACAACGGTGGCACCATGGATTTTCCCGCGCATAAGAGCAACATCTCTGGCATGGTACCTGGGATCTGGTGAATCTTGTTTGTATGCGCTTTCCTGCTCTTCATCCACTACAACCAAACCTAAATTCTTTAATGGTGCAAAAATGGCTGATCGGGCACCCACCACCACTTTATAATCACCGGCGCAAATCTTTTTCCACGTCCATGCCCGGGCGGATTGGCTTAACTTGGAGTGCCACAAGGCAACATCATCCCCAAAAGCGGCCCTGAATCGACCAGCGATCTGGGGTGTTAATGCAATCTCGGGCAAAAGCATAATTATTGTTTTGTTTTGTTTTATTCCATGGCGAGCCGCTCCAATATAAATTTCTGTTTTCCCGCTCCCCGTTACGCCATGGAGTAAAAAGGGACTGAATTCATCCCCATCCATGGATGTCTTAAGTTGATCCAATGCCTTATCCTGATATTCAGTAAACCTAACCTTTTTATATATGGGATTTAATGAAATCCTAGTCAAATCGGGTAGCACTGGTTTTTCAAGGAGTTCGACGCACCCTTTTTCCGCTAACTTTCTGCTTACCTCAATCGGGTTGGATGCAAATTCCCCCAAGGTCCTGGCAGGAATAAATTCATTTTTATCGGATAGGTAATCCAATAGGGCAATTTGTGATTTTGCATTTGTGGCTAATGGCTCACCCCCAGTTTTTGCTTTTACAAATAATTGAGA
>DKLW01000030.1:28090-35377 GCA_002455835.1 Fidelibacterota bacterium UBA6630
GCCAAGGGGAGTGTTATAATAGTCCGCCAACCATAAAATTAGATCCCATAACTGATCATCCAAAACCGGAAATTCATCTACCAAAGAGTCAACTTCACGGATATTACCTTTATAATCTGATGCGTCCTTTATTGCCACAATAATACCTTGGACTTTTCGGTTTCTCACCGGTGCCATTACGCGTACTCCAATGGACGCTTTTGATTTTAAATGGTCAGGTATCTTATATGAAAAAACTTGATAACTTGAGATTGGGAATGAAATATCGGCAAACATAAGCGTTGAAAATACCGGATGGCCGAACCTCCCGGCAACAGATTAGTCAGGAATTGACCGTTTTTTATAGGAGCATCCCATCTATAAAGGATAATTTCTCAATTCATTAAACCAATCAACACCATTTATTAACTGACGATGCGCCTTCACTACCGTTTTGCTACTTTATTCTGGTATCTACTGGCAAACTTTTTGCTCACCCTATTTATCGGCTCATCTTATTTGGGCCACGGACCTGAGTCACCATCATTGATAGAGTGGTTTTATAAACATATAGCCTTTATATCCAATTTTGCTTTGCTCTACTTATTCATTGGGTCGATTTTGGTTGGTACCACATTTGCCATACCATCAATTCAATTTTTAAGGGTTTTATCAGGATCCGTTTTATCAATTTTTAATGTGGTTCTTCTTGTGGATACTATCATCTTTAAGTTGTATCGGTTTCATATTAACAGTTTAGTTTGGAACATATTTATGACTGAAGGGTCTTCCGATTCGGTTATTCTCGGTCAGTCTACATTGATCACATTTGGTATATCCATTGCCATGATATTTTTTTTTGAAATCGCTGTTCATATCATGCTTGCCAAATGGATTAACATTAAATACTCCCTCCATAAAAATATCAGAAGACGACTTATTTATGGTTTCCTATTTTGCCTCCTGATCAATGTTATTGATAAAGGAATCTATGCCTACGCGGATCTGACCAATAAAACTTATATCACCCAATATGATAAGCTCTTTCCACTGTACCAACCCCTAACCATTAAACGGCTCGCTAAATATACTTTCGGCTATGACGTAGATCAAGAAATTGAGTTCAAAGCCGGCAATTCTAGTGGAATGTTAAATTATCCTTTGTCAGAATTATCTTTTGTTGAGGACGGTAAAAAACCCAACATTGTTCTCATTGTCATTGACTCATGGCGTTATGATACTATGAATCCAGATGTGTCCCCAAACATTTATTCCTTCGCTCAAAATGCCATGGTTTTTGATAACCACTATAGTGGAGGCAATTCGACACGGTTTGGGATTTTCTCCTTATTTTATGGAATTTATGGTACGTATTGGCATTCGATTCTTTCAGAGCGAAAAGAGCCTGTATTGATGAAATCTATTCGTGAAATGGATTATGACATTGGAATCTGGTCTAGCACCCAGTTGACATTCCCCGAGTTTAGAAAAACTGCATTTGTAGGCGTGATAGACCATATCAATGATAAACTAGAAGGGGGTGAAGCAAAGAAACGGGATGCACAACAGCCTGAGTTATTTGATCAATGGCTAGGCGAACGGAATGGTGAAAATCCTTTTTTCGCATTTCTGTTTCTAGATGCCCCCCACGAACCATATAGCTATCCAGATAATTTTACCCGCTATACACCCGTTGTAGAAGAAATCAACTATATGGATCTGAATAAAGATTCAGATTTAATCCCATTTATGAATCATTATAAAAACGCTGTCTTCTTTGATGACCATATAACCGGGCAATTAATTAACATTCTTCAAGACAGAAAATTAATGGATGATACCATTCTGATCATAACCGGAGACCATGGTGCAGAATTTTATGAGCGAGGATTTTGGGGGCATAACAGTTCTTTTTCCCCCGAACAAATTCGGGTTCCCTTTATTATGCGTATACCGGGAGAAGAAGGGAAAGTGTATACCCACCTCACCAGTCATTATGATCTAGTGCCCACCCTTTTTGAACAAATGGGTTCCACCACATCATTCGATCAATATTCTATTGGAAAATCCATGCTTTCCAATATCGAACAGCAAAGAGAGTTTCTTTTGGTCAGTTCCTGGAGTGAAAGTGCAATCATTGGCCAAAAAGCTACCCTTGTCTTTTCAACTGAAACCCATAATATGGGTATTTTTGAAATCAGGGATGCTCATTATAAACTTGTAGCAAATCGTCAATATACAGACGCATTTAAAGCATCATCCGTGGCAAAAGTCATGTCAGACATGGGTCGGTTTATAAAATAAAAAACCCCCACCGAATTAATATTCGACAGGGGCTTCATCATTATTCTAAAACAATTCTATGCTTGGATTACGTAAACTTTTACTTCCTGGTTTAACCCCTTAGTAATTTTTACTGGAACGTCATAAATACCGAGCGCTTTGATCGGCTCTTCCAATAAAATGGAGTGGCGATCCACTTCGATTCTTTTATCAGCTAATGCTTTATGTATATCTTGGCTGGTAACAGAACCAAATAAACGGCTTTCATCGCCCACCTGAACTTCGATAGTAATTTCAGTATTCTTCAGACTATTCATCAAATCTTCGTAGGCTTGCGCTTCACGGACGGCCCGTGCTTTTGCCACCATTTTCTTTTCATCTGCTAAGGCGCGGTTACGCTTGGAAGAACGGACGGCCAATCCACGGGGGAACAGGAAGTTCCGTGCATATCCCGGCTTTACATTTACAATGTCCCCTGAGGTGCCCAATGCTTCTACGTCTTGTAATAAAATGACATCCATGATTAACTCTCTGTGCTTGTATTGGTGTAAGGCATAAGAGCAATATTGCGAGCTTGTTTAATAGCTCTAACCAATTTACGATGCATTTTAGCGCTGGTACCCGTTACACGACGGGGCATGATTTTCCCCTGATCGGTTACAAAACGTCTTAAAAGCTTCACATCCTTGTAATCTACATCTGTGATGCCGTTTTCTTTAAAATAACAAAATTTCTTTCTACTCTGAAAAGCCATGATTTACTCCTGCACTTCTTCTGTTTCTTTTTCCACAACTTCTTCCGTCTCGCCGACCTCAGAAGGTTCTTCATCGCCAGATTCATTGTCATCTATTTTTTCTTCAGCAGATTCTTCTGGGTATTCTTCCTCTGCCTCTTCAGTGGTTTCAATGGTTTCCGGTGTATTTTCTGTTGCCTCTTCAACTCCAGTTTCAACAGATGCCTCTTCTGATTCATCCGCAACTGGCTCTTCTTCAACATGAACTTCCGGACGAGCCTCCAGTACCACAGTTTGATTCCGAAGAATCGGTTTTTGCAAAACCATGAATCGTTCAAAATGATCTAAATTTTCTGCCAATTCAGTTTCATATTGGAGCAATATAAAAGAACCATATTTGTGTTTTTGAATAGAATAGGCTAACCGTTTTTTACCCCATACATGATGGTTAATAATGGAAAAGCCATATTCACCCATTTTATCAGCAACCATCTGCACCACTTCATCCAGACGGTCTTGTTCATAGTTGGGGTTAACGATATAGAGACTTTCATAATATCTCATTTAAAACTCCTTAATTCTTATGCGATCAATGGTGCAATCACCAGAGATACAACTGACATAAGCTTGATTAAAATATTGAGGGATGGACCCGAAGTATCCTTGAAAGGGTCACCAACGGTGTCGCCCACAACGGCTGCCTTATGGGCATCAGATCCTTTACCCACAACTTCTCCATTGACTTCAACACCTTCTTCGATCATTTTCTTGGCATTATCCCATGCGCCGCCAGCATTGGATTGGAAAATCGCCATCAGTACACCGCAAACGGTAACACCGGCCAAAAGTCCGCCCAAAGTCTCAGGACCAAAAACAAAACCAACCAGAACTGGTGAGATCACAGCGAGCAATCCTGGCACAACCATTTCTTTAATGGCAGATTGAGTAGAAATTTCTACACAGCGGCCATGCTCTGCCTTTGTTAGTCCTGTTTCGTAAGTTGCGCGGTCTTCTTCAGACCAAGATGATTCGTCACCTTTATTCAGTACATTTAAAGCTGCTTTCAATTCAGGGATATCTCTGAATTGACGACGGACTTCTTCAATCATCGACATGGCTGCGCGCCCAACAGCGCCCATAGCCATAGATGAAAACAGAAAAGGCAACATACCGCCTACAAATAATCCTGCCATCACTTTTGGATTTGAAATATCAATGCTTGTAATACCACTTTGCACCATAAATGCTGCAAAGAGAGCTAAGGCCGTTAAGGCAGCAGAACCAATGGCAAACCCTTTGCCGATGGCTGCGGTTGTGTTCCCCACTGCATCAAGTTTATCAGTTCTTTCACGCACTTCTGCTGGGAGCTCGGCCATTTCAGCAATCCCGCCTGCGTTATCAGAAATGGGACCATAGGCATCAACAGCTAACTGAATACCCGTATTGGCTAGCATACCAAGGGCAGCCATGGCAATACCATAGAGACCAGCAAAATAATGTGCACCCATAATACCTGATGCTAAGATTAAAATTGGAATTGCAGTGGATTGCATGCCCACGCCCAACCCTGCAATAATATTGGTCGCTGAACCTGTTGCAGATTGATCCGTGATGGATTTAACAGGTGCTGTACCTGTGCCAGTATAATATTCTGTTATCATACCGATACCAAGTCCAGCAGCCAAACCGATAACGGTGGCCCAGAAAACACCCATGCTGGTAAAAGTGACTCCCCCCTGGACAAACTCACCGGGCAAAAATGCTTGAATCAAAAAATAAATGGTCGCAACCATGATGGCAGCGCTGCCAAACTCCCCGCGGTTCAATGCTTTTTGCGGATCGCCCCCTTCTTTCACCGATACCATAAACGTTCCCACGATAGAAACAACAATCCCTGCCGCTGCAATTAAGAGGGGAAGCAAAACAAAGTTAAAATCAAATCCGCCCATGACCACAATGCTTGCACCTAAGACCATTGAGCCAACAATGGATCCTACATAAGATTCGAATAAATCAGCACCCATACCGGCCACGTCACCCACATTGTCACCTACGTTATCGGCGATGGTGGCCGGGTTGAGCGGGTGATCCTCAGGAATACCTGCTTCAACTTTACCCACAAGGTCAGCACCTACATCAGCCGCTTTGGTATAAATACCGCCACCGACACGGGCAAACAATGCGATAGAAGAAGCACCCAGTGAAAATCCTGAGATTACATTCAATACTGTTTTAATAGAGATTGCATCTTTACCATAATAACCGGTATAAAAAATGAATAAACCGCCCAGGCCCAAAACACCAAGTCCTACAACACTCATTCCCATTACAGATCCGCCAGTGAATGCCACATTTAAGGCAGAGGCTAAGCTAGTTCGGGCAGCATTGGTGGTGCGATTATTGGCTTTAGTGGCCACTTTCATTCCTAAAAATCCTGCCAAGCCAGAAGCAGCAGCACCTACGATAAACGATACAGAAATAAAAGCACTTGAATCGGTACGGTCTGAATTTGCAAAGCCTAACAGTATAGCAACTGCAATGACAAAAATAGATAGGACGCGATACTCAGCTTTCAAAAAAGCCATGGCACCGTCGGCAATACTTGCGCCGATCGATTTCATTCGATCTGAACCTTCATCCTGACCAGAAATCCAGCTTGTTTTCCAAAATGAATAGGCCATGGCCAATACAGCCGCCCCCATCACAAACATTAAGTTAGAGCTCATAATTTCAATCTCTCCATTAATTATGAATTAAAATAATTCATGGTATGATTAATACCTCGAATTAAAAGGTTTTCTAAAGCATCGGCAGCGCGTTTTACCATGATCTCTGCTTCTGGTTCATCATCCGTGCGAAACGTTTTCAAAACAAATTTTTCTGCAGGACGCATGTTTTCATCCGTGCCAATCCCTAATCGAATTCTTGGGAATTGATCAGACTGCAAATGGTAAATGATATTTTCCACTCCACGGTGGCATCCATCACCGCCCTTGGGGCGAATCCGAACTGATCCCAACGGAAGGTCCACATCGTCCACGACAACATGAATGTCGGCAGGGAAAAGACCCCAGCGATTTGCTGCATCTTTCACCGCAATACCGCTACGATTCATACCAGTAGTGGGTTTAATCAACAGGGCTTCTTGTCTTTGATGCTGAGCAAATACATAGTCTCCCTTTCCGGGTATAAATGAAAGTTTTTGTCGGCGAGCCAATTCGTCCACCACCCAAAACCCTGCATTGTGTTTTGTATTTGCATAATTATCACCGGGATTGCCGAGCCCTACAAAGGCAATCATGATTCCTCTGAGGATTCTCCTTCGTCACCGCCTTTATCCTCATCGCCATCACCTTTTGTCTCTTCACCTTCTTCACCTTCTTCACCTTCACCTTCTTCACCTTCAATTTCTTCAGGATCAGGTTCAACTTCAGCTTTCGGCGGATTACAGGTCACAATGGTAGTGTCTTCCGCAGAAATAAGTGTCGCATCATCAGGCAAAGCAATCTCAACTGCTGTCAAAGCACTGTGAAGCTCAAGTCCAGAAATATCAATGGTGACACTCTCAGGTACGTCTGTTGGGTAGCATTCTAGGTCAATCGCTGTGGTGACGTGGGTCACAAGTCCGCCCTCACTGGCACCAACCGCTTGACCTTCTAGAACCACAGGAATTGAGAATGTCATTTTTTCATCACGACGAACTCGCATGAGATCCACGTGGATCACTTCTTCAGTGACGGGGTTGTATTGTGCCGCTTTGATCATGGCATAAATAGTTTCACCATTCATTTCCAACTCAAAAACTTTTTGCCCAGAATGAATGGCGTGGTAAAATGCTATTTTATCAATGGCCAAATTTTGATTGGCTTCGCCATGATAATAATAATTTGTGGGAATTTTCCCATTTCTTCTCATCGCACGAGCAGAACCGGACCCGATTTCTGAGCGATCTTCGATAGGTAGTTTATAGTAAGATGCCATTGTCTTGCCTTTAATTAAAATTCGAACAGAGCGCTGACAGATTCACCATCATACACACGTTGGATTGCTTCTCCAAAAACCTGTGCCACTGTTACAATTTCCATATTGTCTAATTTTTTGCTATCAGGGATAGCCAATGTATCGGTTACGATTAGTTTTTTAATAGATGATTGACTGATTCGCTCCACTGCAGGATTGGATAAAATGGCGTGGGTCGCCACAGCCGTAACACTGTTCGCTCCGTTTTCCATAGCCGCTTCTGCAGCATTCACAGTCGTGCCTGCTGTATCGATCATATCATCAATAATGAG
>DKLW01000033.1:0-395 GCA_002455835.1 Fidelibacterota bacterium UBA6630
GAAATCCCTTTATGGCAGGGATCAATAGCTACATCGTTTGGTATAGTAATTGGAAAAGAAATATTTGGTGGCGTAGGGATGAATATTTTCAATCCTGCCTTAATGGCCAGGGTATTTATTTTTTTTACTTATCCAACTAAAATTTCAGGAGACAAGGTTTGGGTAGTAGGGCCGGATGGCTATACAGGTGCCACAGCCTTAGCTGTTCCTGCAAGTGAATTGAATAAAGATGCGGTAACGCTACTGAATGGGATAACGCAATTTGATTTTAGTTGGTGGAACTTATTTTGGGGTTTTATACCAGGATCAATTGGTGAAACAAACAAATTCCTGATTATACTAGGAGCCCTTTTACTATTATTTATTCGTATTATCAATTGGAGAGTTGTGGTCGG
>DKLW01000033.1:811-45613 GCA_002455835.1 Fidelibacterota bacterium UBA6630
CATTACCATTTAGTTATGGGAAGTTTCCTTTTTGGGACCGTTTTTATGGCAACGGAGCCAGTCACTGGATGTCATACGAATCAGGGCAGGTTGATTTATGGAATATTATTCGGTGCTTTAACAGTAATCATAAGGTCAATTAATCCCGCTTATCCGGAAGGTGTGATGCTCTCAATCTTATTTGTAAATGCATTTGCAGCTTTAATAGACTGGTTTGTAGTTCAAGCGAACATCAAAAAAAGAAAAGCTCGTTTTGCATAGCAACCGTTATACACTCCTATTTACATCAGTAATTACAATCGTGCTTGCATTCATGTTGTCATCTGTGTTCACATCTCTTAAAGATATCACGGATAAAAATGTACAAGCTGATATCAAAAAGAACATCCTTTCATCCTTAGGGTTTAAGTCTTCTGAAGAATTTCCATGGACTCAGGAGAATGTCGAACAAATATTTCAAGAGTCAATTATTTCATTTGTTATCGATGAAAATGGAGATGTGATTCCTGGCAAAACTCCTGAAGATATTGATCCTAATGTGGATAAACGTATATATCCTATTTACAAAAAGGTCGTTAAAGGGAGTACAGATGGTTTTTCAATACCAATATCTGGTAAGGGCCTCTGGGGAACCATGTATGGTTATTTTTCAATCGAACCTGATGGTGCTACAGCAAAAGGAATTACTTTTTACAAACATATTGAAACACCTGGACTAGGTGCTGAAGTAGACAAACCTTGGTTCCAAAAAAACTTTGTAGGGAAAAAAATTATCGATAAAAATGGCAATCTGATTGGAATACAAACCGTTAGAGGAAAGGTGGATGAAAGTTCTCCAGAAGCCTACCACCAGGTTGACGGTATATCAGGCGCAACGATGACATCAAGAGGTTTGAATGAATTTTTACTTAAAGATTTAAAAATATATGATGCTTACTTTGAGAAAGTAAGAAATGGTTACGAAAGCTAATGAAAATGCTAAATAAAAAATCAAAAAAAGCCTTTGTTGACCCATTAATGGCAAATAATCCTATCAGTTTGCATGTGCTAGGGATTTGTTCCGCTCTGGCGGTAACAGTTCAAATGAATACAGCATTTGTTATGAGTCTAGCTGTTATCGCGGTACTAAGTATGTCAAACACAATTATTTCTATTTTAAGAAAAATGATTCCTTCAAAAGTTAGAATAATAGTCCAATTATCAGTTATTGCCTCTATGGTTATTCTAACCGATTTAATCCTTCAGGCATATATGTATGACATTAGTAAAGAGTTAACAGTGTTTGTATCATTAATCATAACAAACTGTATTATTATGGGAAGGGCAGAAGCCTTTGCAATGCAGAGCAGGCCTTGGCGTTCATTTTTAGATGGCCTTGGAAATGGATTAGGTTATAGTATGATTTTGATTGGGGTTGCATTTTTTAGAGAACTCCTTGGCAATGGAACAGTTTATGGATTTAAGATAATTCCCGAGTCATTTTACGCAGCTGGTTATGAGAACATGGGATTGATGGTTTTGAGTCCCGGTGCTTTTATTATATTAGGTTTAATTGTTTGGGTTCAGAGAATTCTAGGTAATGTGGAAAAGGAAAAATAAGTGGAACATTATCTAAATTTAATTGCAAAAGCCGTATTCGTCGAAAATATTCTTTTAGCATATTTTCTTGGGATGTGCTCTTTTCTCGCAGTATCAAAGAAAGTAGATGCATCCATTGGTTTAGGATTTGCTGTTATCTTTGTTCTCACAATTACTGCTCCGGCTAATTGGTTTATTTATCACTTTTTTCTTGGAGATGGTGCTTTAAGTTGGCTCGGGTATGAAGATGTTAATTTAAGCTTTCTTAGGCCAATCGTGTTTATTTCAGTGATTGCAGCAATGGTGCAATTAGTAGAAATGATTATTGATAGATTTTCTCCTTCTCTTTATCAGAGTTTGGGCATTTTTCTACCATTAATAGCAGTGAATTGTTCAATTCTTGGGGGTTCTTTGTTTCTTGTTGAGCGTAATTATACATTAATAGAATCAACTGTCTTTGGTTTTGGATCTGGCCTAGGTTGGTTCTTGGCAATCGCATCAATGGCATCAATTAGATATAGATTAAGATACTCAAATGTCCCAGGACAATTAAGAGGCATTGGTATTACAATGCTTTTGACAGGAATGATTTCAATTGCATTCATGTCGTTTGGGGGAATTCAGCTATGATATCCGCCACTACTTTACTTGGGATTGCTGTATTTACTAGCGTCATTTTAATTCTTGTCATAATTCTTAATTTCGCTGAATCAAAACTCCTGCCCAGTGAAGATGTATTAATACGTATCAATGATAATGATGATAAATCTATTACCGTAAAACCAGGTTCTACATTACTCTCGGCATTAGCAAATGAAAGTATTTTCCTTCCATCTGCCTGTGGCGGTGGCGGTACTTGTGCTTTGTGCAAGTGTCAGATATTAGAAGGTGGTGGTGATATACTGCCAACCGAAAAAGGACATATTACTAGATCTGAAGCAAAAGAGGATTGGCGTCTTGCATGCCAAGTAAAAATTAAAGAAAATATGTCCGTGCAAGTTTCCAGTGAAATATTTGACATTCAAAAGTGGGAGTGTAAAGTAAGGTCAAATAAAAACGTTGCAACCTTTATAAAAGAATTGGTGCTTGAATTACCAAAGGGTGAGAATTTAAACTTCACAGCTGGTGGTTATATTCAGATAGATATACCTGAATACCTAGACCTCAGATTTAAAGATTTCCATGTTGAGGAAGAATATCATCCTGATTGGGACAAGTTCAAAATTTGGGATGTAATCGCCAATAATGATGAAGATTGTTTCAGAGCTTATTCAATGGCAAATCACCCGGCAGAGGGCAATATAATTATGTTGAATGTAAGAATTGCAACGCCACCACCACCATTATGGGGTCAGGTTCCTCCGGGTATAGCATCTTCTTATATTTTTAATTTAAAAGAAGGTGATAAAGTAACAATATCTGGTCCATTCGGTGAATTTTTTGCAAAAGATACTGACCGTGAAATGGTTTATCTGGGAGGTGGAGCAGGGATGGCGCCAATGCGCAGTCACTTATTCGATCTATTAGAAACAAAAAACTCAAAACGAAAAATAACATATTTTTATGGTGCGCGGTCAGCAAAAGAAATGTTTTATCATGAGGATTTTTTAAACCTGGAAAAGAAATATCCAAATTTTAAATATATTGTCGGGCTATCTGAGCCTATGCCTGAAGATGAATGGGATGGACCTACAGGGTTTATACATAATGTAGCAAATGACCTCTATCTAAAAGCCCACGAAGATCCGGCTGAAATTGAATATTATATGTGTGGACCTCCAATGATGATCGATGCATGTGATAAAATGCTCTATGACTTAGGAGTAGATAGAGAAATGATAGCATATGATAGTTTCGGTTAAAAGATATACTAATAATACATTTCTTTTGAAAGCCCAACTCTGGTTGGGCTTTCTATTTATTTTTGGATTGTCTGGATGTAAAAGGTCTGTCCCATATTATGATATCACAGGAAATACGATGGGAACATCTTATACCATTCGCCTGGTTCACCCTGTAATAGATTCTGTAAAAATCAATTCATTAAAGGTAGAAATTGATTCAATTTTAGTTGAGATTAATCGTCAAATGTCAACTTATATTTTAAACAGTGAAATTTCTTTATTTAATCAAATGTCGGAAAATACAGTAATCAATATTTCTGATGGATTTGCAAAGGTTATTAACAGATCAATTTATTGGGGAGAAATGACTTCTGGAGCATTTGATATTTCAATTCTTCCATCTGTATTATTGTGGCGACGGGGAAAATCAGATCGTGAATATGAAGCGGCCTGGGAACCTCCTACCGATCTAAATGTGTTTTTGCGATCCATGATGATTGGGTATGAAAAAATCCAATTAAATCAGAGAAATTTGGTTAAAGCATTTAAAGGCCAAATGATAGATGTAAATGCCATTGCAAAAGGGTGGGGTGTAGATCAACTATTTGATTTTATAACTGACAATGGCTTTACTCGATTCATGGTTGAAGTTGGCGGTGAGGTGCGGACCATGGGTAAAAACAATAAAGGAAAGCCATGGCGAATTGGCATTGACACCCCTGTGGCTGGATCATTACCCGGTGATCAGATTTATGCCATAGTTTCCTTATCAGATCAGGCCATGGCTACTTCAGGGAACTATCGGAATTTTTATGAATATGAAGGGGTAAAGTATTCTCACATTATAGATCCTCGAACGGGAGCAGCCCTTGAATCCAATATCCTATCAGTGACGGTTACAGGTCCAAACTGTATGGATGCTGATGCATTGGCCACAGCAATGAATGTGATGACTTTGGAGGATGGGAAAGTATTGGTTGAATTCTTAGATGGATTCGAAGCATTATGGATTATAGAAAATCAGGATGGTACAATGAAATCAATTAAAACATCCGGGATGCAAATAGATTAATTATCCACTTCAGGTTTTTGAGATGGATCATCACAAGTACCCCCTTTGAGGCAGACGCAATCACTGGCGACGCCGCCACAAGATCCTTTGAGCGGTTTATTATTAAAGATGATGCCCACAGACATGCCTAAGATGGCCAACGCGATGACTACAATTGCTAGTAATAAATCCATAGTTAAAATTAATTCTAAAGATGGATATAAATCTCCTATCAATAATTTGGAAGGAATGTCTTTTGCCATTAATTTCCATCTATTTTGAGTAGAGGAATTCCATTAATAAAACATACTAAACCATGAAACAACTGACACTTTTATTATTTATTTTTTCAAACATGGCATTTGCTGCAGGGGGCGGAGCGCCCCATTTGGATGGGGCGGACTTATCCATATATTGGGTGATTCCATTTGCAGGCATTTTGTTATCCATCGCCATCTTTCCGTTGGTTGCTCCCCAATTTTGGCATCATCATTTTGGAAAAATCTCTGCATTTTGGGCTGTATTACTTATTGTCCCATTTTTATTCAAAGCTGGCTTCTCAATTACCTTTTATGAATTGCTTCATGTAGGACTCTTAGAATATGTCCCATTCATCATTCTACTCCTGTCTTTATTTACCATTTCTGGTGGCGTACAACTCACAGGATCTTTGGTGGGGAAACCCATCGTCAATACTGGTGTTATTTTCATCGGAACTATTTTGGCCAGTTGGATGGGAACAACTGGGGCGGCCATGCTGCTAATTCGACCTTTAATTCGTGCAAATAAGTACCGTGAGAAAAAAGTCCACGTCATTGTATTTTTCATATTTCTTGTAGCCAATATTGGGGGTTCACTCACGCCCCTAGGAGATCCCCCACTGTTTCTAGGGTTTTTGAAAGGTGTAGATTTCTTCTGGACCACAACGGCCATGTTTGTCCCCATGTTATTTTTAGTCGTATGCTTATTGGTCATATTTTTTGCACTGGACACTTATCTCTACAATAAGGAAGAATCCCATCCTGTCCCCGACTCACCTGAAAAACTGGGCTTAAAAGGATCATTCAATTTGATTCTACTTTTGGGTGTTATTGGCGGTGTATTGTTAAGTGGATTTTGGCGGCCCCATATTTCTTTCGAAGTATACCACGTCCATTTAGAATTGCAGAATATTGTCCGTGATGTGTTATTGCTTGGCCTTACTGTGGCTAGTTGGAAAATTACCAGCCAATCCATTCATAAAGCCAATGAATACACATGGTTACCCATTGTAGAAGTGGCCAAGCTATTTGCAGGTATTTTCATTACCATTATTCCTGCTATAGCCATTTTAAAAGCTGGAGGAGACGGCGCCTTATCAGCGATTATTAGTTCTGTATCTAATGAAGCAGGGCCTATCAATTATATGTATTTCTGGGCCACAGGTATTTTATCCAGCTTTTTGGATAATGCGCCTACATATCTGGTATTCTTCAATACGGCAGGGGGTGATCCTTCTGTATTGATGGGTGATTTAAGCCAGACCTTATTGGCCATATCAGCCGGTGCTGTATTCATGGGTGCCAATACTTATATTGGTAATGCACCGAACTTTATGGTGAAATCTATTTCAGAATCATCCGGTATTGAAATGCCTTCATTCTTCGGATATTTTTTTAAATGGTCTGTACCCATATTAATTCCACTATTCGTATTGGTCAGTTTGATCTTTTTCTAATCCATGCGCATATCCAAGGTCACAACCAAAACTGGGGATAAAGGAGATACGAGTATGGGTGATGGGAAACGTGTCTCCAAAGATCATCCAGCAATAACCTTTCTTGGCGATTTAGATGAACTGAATTCCCATCTGGGATTGGCATTGGCTGCTGGGGGAAAGGAATGGGCCGAAGAATTAACATCCATTCAGCAGGATATTTTTAATATTGGCGGGGAGGCATCCATGTCAGATACAGACATAGTATTATTGGATGATTCACGTATATCTCGTTTAGAATCAGCTATCGAAGAAATGAATGGTAAGCTTCCCCCACTTAAAGAATTTATTTTACCGGGTGGGGACGAATTTTGTGTCCGCCTTCATGTAACCCGGACTGTCTGTCGCCGTTCTGAAAGATCCTGCGTTACCTTAATGAATAGTGGCGTGGATGTGAAATCCTGGCTTCAATACCTCAATCGACTCAGTGATTACCTTTTTGTTTTGGTGCGGTATGCCAACCAGAAAAATGATGATAGCGAAGCCCTTTGGGATCGAGAAAAATAATTCACGATTTCTATCCGATAGTTAGATAAAATCACTCAAATATCCCTAAATTCCCGGTCTTATAAACATCATGTTAGACTGGAAATCATTACATAAAACAATCGATGGCGCGGGTAGGATTTTACTGTCCACCCATGAAAACCCAGATGGTGATGGACTCGGCAGTGCTCATGCCATGTATCATTATCTGAAAAGTTTGGGTAAAGATTGCCGTCTTGTTCATATATCTGATCTCCCATTTGAATATGAATTTCTAAATACCGATGATGTCATCGAAACCTATGATGCCGATCGTCATAATGATTGGATTGCTAATGCAGAATTGTCATTGATTTTTGATGTGGGTGATTACCGCCGTATGCGGCAAATTGGTGACGAATTAGAAGCCCATAATGTTCACGTGGTGAACATTGATCATCATCCTGATTTGAGCGATGGACGATTTGCAGAAAATTTTATAAATATTGAAGCTGCTGCCACGGGTGAAATGGTTTACGATTTTATGATGGCCAATCATATTTCACTTACAAAAGAAATTGCAGAAGGTATTTATACGGGTGTTATGACCGATACGGGATCTTTTTGTTATAGCAATACCAATCAGAAATGTCACCAAATTGCCATTGAATGTATTGGAGCAGGTGTGAATACATCAGCTATTTATCAGTCTGTATATGAGAGCAGTTCGAAAGGACGCGTGGCATTGTTAGGCTTAATCCTGAACAACCTGAATTATAATGAAACAGGAGAATTGGCCTGGTTTACGATCGATCAATCAATGATAGATAAAGCAGGTGCGACCAATAAAGATGTGGATGGATTTACAGATTTCGTCCGGACGATTCGCGGTGTTGAGGTAGCGGTCATGGTATATGAAAATTCCCATAACTCCTGCCGGATTAACTTCAGATCCAAAGGTAAATATATCATTAATGGTATTGCCAAAGCCATGGGGGGTGGCGGGCACCAATTGGCTGCCGGTGCCTCTGCAGAAGGCTCTATGGATGAAGTGCTTCCCAAAGTGTTAACAAAAACACGAGCTGCGCTAGCCCAACAGAACAGAACTCTTTAATGAAGATTTTATTGGCAAAAGATGCAGGCTATTGTTTTGGGGTTCGGGATGCAGTGGATTTGGCTTATGAAACAGCAAAAAAGCATGGAGATGTATATATGCTTGGTCATATTGTTCATAATGAAAATGTGGTCAATGCTTTGGATGGGGCCGGTGCAAAAGTGGTTGATACACTTGAAGAAGTTCCAGACGGGAAGCCCATTCTTTTCCGAGCTCATGGTACGTCCGTTGACACATGGGGAGATGCGAAATCAAAGGATATGAACATTGTGGATGCCACTTGTCCATTGGTATGGGAAATCCATGAAGAAGTGAAAAAATTAGAATCAGAAGGACGAAAGATAATTATTGTCGGCGACCATGGTCATGACGAAGTAGTGGGTATAGCCAGCCAAGTCAAGGATCCCATCATTGTGGCCACGCCAAAGGAAGCAGTCGCATTGCGTAAAACCAAGCGGGCTGGCGTGGTCAGTCAATCCACCCAAACGATTGAAAACGTTCAGGAAATTATTAATATTATCATGACCAAGGTCTTTGACCTGCGCTTTGTGAATACCATTTGTTTTCCAACAAAGCGGAACCAAGCACAGATTAAAGAATTGGCAAAGCAGTGTGATGTGATGATTGTAATCGGATCGTTTACAAGTGCCAATTCAAAACGGCTCACGGCCTTAGCCAAAGAGCGAAATCAAAATTCTTACCAGGTAACCTGTGCTGATGATATCAAATCAGATTGGTTAAAAAATGTAGAAGTGGTGGGTGTATCTGCAGGCGCAAGTACACCGGATAGTATTATCGATGAAGTTTTAACTAAAATCAAAGAAATTGGGCAAGTCCCAGAGGAGATTGTATATGGCTGATAAAGGATCATTCGAAGTCAAAGTCGGATTAGCCGAAATGTTAAAAGGGGGCGTCATCATGGATGTGATGAACGCGGATCAAGCAAAAATTGCTGAAGATTCAGGCGCTGTGGCCGTTATGGCGTTGGAGCGGATCCCCGCATTGATCAGAGAAGAGGGCGGTATTGCACGGGCCAGCGATCCGCAAATGATTAAAGATATTCAAAGTGTAGTATCCATCCCGGTTATGGCAAAGGTGCGAATTGGTCATTTTGCCGAAGCCCAAATTTTGGAAGCACTCGAAGTTGATTTTGTGGATGAAAGCGAAGTGCTGACACCTGCTGATGAGCATAACCATATTTGGAAACATGATTTTAAAGTACCTTTTGTTTGCGGTTGCCGGAATTTAGGTGAAGCTCTCCGTCGTATTGGTGAAGGTGCTGCCATGATCCGGACAAAAGGTGAAGCGGGTAGTGGAAATATTGTAGAAGCGGTACGCCATATGCGCCAAGTGCAGAGTGAAATGAAAAAATTAACCGTCATGAATCAAGATGAATTGATGGCAGCAGCCAAAGATATGGGTGCCCCATTCGCCTTGGTACAGCAAGTGGCCAAATTAGGTAAGCTTCCTGTTCCTAATTTTGCCGCAGGCGGTGTAGCCACTCCTGCCGATGCATCTCTCATGATGCAGTTGGGTGCTGAAACCGTATTTGTAGGGTCCGGTATATTCATGAGTGATGATCCTGCGCCGAGAGCGAAGGCCATTGTAGATGCAGTTACTTATTATCAAGATCCAGCTAAACTGGTTGAGATTTCTACAGGACTCCAATCTGCAATGAAAGGATTGGATATGTCAGAAATCCCTGAAGGTGAGCGGTTACAGGAAAGAGGCTGGTAAGGAAGCGGGGCTTCCAATTTGAAGATGATTGGCGTCCTGGCATTACAGGGGGACTATGAAAAACATATCCAGATTTTGGATCAATTAAATATGGCTTCAACCGAAGTGCGATATCCAGAACAACTGGGTTCCATTGAAGGATTAATCATCCCCGGTGGCGAATCCACAACCATGACAGATATGATGCAACGCGTAGGATTTCATAATCCAATTCGAGAATTTTCAAAAAAGAAACCCATACTAGGAACCTGTGCAGGCCTCATTATAATGGCCAAACCAATAGATGATTCCCGAATAGAACCATTGGCAATATTAGATGTTGATGTCGATCGCAATGCCTACGGACGGCAGGTCCATTCATTCACCGATCAATTGCCTCTTACATTGAATGGCAAAAGTAATTCTACAAAGGCAACATTCATCCGAGCACCTAAAATATCAAGAATTGGTCCATCTATAGAGGTCATCAGCACTTACGAAGGGGAACCGGTAGCTGTAAAACAAGATCATCATATGGGATTGGCTTTTCATCCCGAATTAGATGGTGTGACCCTTTTTCATCAATTCGTATTCACTACGCAATTTGAAAGTGTTCATGCAGCTTAACCTATTACCGCACATAAAATCTCCGGCAGATATCAAGGATTTCACGCCGGAACAATTACGGCAATTGGCTGATGAAGTTCGCCATCATACCATTGATGTGGTGAGCCAGGTAGGTGGCCATTTGGCGCCAACTTTGGGCGTGGTGGAATTGACTGTGGCTCTACATAAAGTTTTTGATACGCCTGATGATAAAGTGGTCTGGGATGTTGGCCACCAAGGGTATGCCCACAAACTGCTCACGGGGCGGTTTGATTCATTCGCTACCATTCGTCAACATGGGGGCCTCAGCGGTTTTCTTAAACAGTCTGAAAGTGAATATGATTCATTTGGAGCCGGCCATGCATCCACGTCTATATCTGCAGCAACAGGAATGGCAGAGGCGCGAAAACACACAGGTATAGATTATCGTGTAGTGGCAGTCATTGGTGATGGTTCCATGACAGGTGGTCTTGCCTTTGAAGCTTTGAATAATGCAGGGCATTTGCGTACACCCATGCTGGTGGTGCTGAATGATAATGAAATGTCTATCAGTCCCAATGTGGGGGCCATGAACGCTTATCTTACTCGAATTGTGACTAATCCTATTTATAATCGAATTCGGGAAGAAATCTGGAAAGTTTCAGGAAAACTGCCATTTGGTAAACGAATGGCGAGAACCATGCTTCGTCGAATTGAAGAAAGTTTAAAAACTCTTTTGGTCCCCGGGATGTTATTCGAAGAGCTTGGGTTTAGATATTTTGGTCCAATAGACGGTCATGATTTAGATGTTCTTGTTTCCACACTCGATCGTGTTAAAGATTTAAAAACACCGGTACTGCTTCATGTCCTGACCAAAAAAGGGAAGGGATTGGTTTCCACCAATGGTAAGAATGGGGATTATCACAGTGATGCAGTCAAGTTTCATGCGGTCAAGCCCAACGGAAATGCCAAAGATAAAATTCCCTCTCCTTCCGATTTAGCGCCCAATGCTCCTGTTTTCCAGGATGTATTTGGTTCACTCGTTTGTGAGATTGCCCGTAATCGGAAAGATACGGTGTGCATCACCGCCGCCATGCGTGAAGGAACCGGCCTTGTACCCTACGCAAAAGCTTTCCCGAATCGGTATTATGATGTTGGGATTGCAGAAGGCCATGGTGTTACTTTTGCTGCAGGGTTGGCCACAGAAGGTGTACGTCCCATCGTGGCAATCTATTCTACCTTTCTTCAGCGGGCCTTTGACCATATCGTCCATGATGCTGCCATTCAGCATCTGCCTGTGGTATTTTGTATGGATCGTTCCGGTATTGCCGGTGAAGATGGTCCTACCCACCATGGTGCATTAGACATAGCTTATATGCGATGTATTCAAGGTATGATCGTGGCCACACCTAAAGATGGAAATGAATTACGCCATCTTCTTTATACGGCGCTGGGTCATAATGGTCCATTTGCCATTCGCTACCCCAAAGCCTCTTCTGTGGCATTTGATCCAAAGGGACAACCTAAATTATTACCCATCGGTAGCTGGGAAGTGGTACTTCAAGGTAATGATGTGGCCATTTTAGCACTGGGTGCTCAAGTGCGAGATGCAGTGAATGCGGCAGATCAACTGGCTCAAGAAGGCGTCAGTGCAGAAATAGTGAATTGCCGTTTTATTAAACCCATGGATGCATCCTATTTGAAATCAATTCTGAAGCGATTTGCCCAAGTGATTACGGTAGAAGAAGGTGTACGGTCCGGCGGATTTGGGGAAGGGGTATTATCCTGGCTATCCACCAATGGGTATAATGGTGAAACAAAAATTATTTCTCTTCCGGATGATTATGTCGAACATGGTCCCCGACAAGTATTGCTGGACCAATATGGCATCAATGCAGCTGGCATTAAAGCGGCCGTATGCAAAAGGACCATACCCATAGGGATTGGTGCATAAAACATGAATTCAATCGTATTGGTTTTCATCGGTTTAACGGTATTTTTTCTAGGATATCGGTTTTATGCCAAATTTATTGGAAATCGTATTTACGGTATCCGGGATGAAGATATCACCATGCCATCTAAAGCATTAGAAGATGGTGTGGACTATATACCCACTAAAAAGCACATTTTATTCGGTCACCACTTTACATCTATTGCAGGTGCCGCGCCGATTATTGGACCTTGTGTGGCTGCCTATTGGGGATGGCTTCCTGCCTTGGCTTGGATTCTAGTTGGAACGGTCTTTATGGGCGCCGTGCACGATTTTGGTGCTTTGGTTACCAGCGTAAAAGAAAAGGGTAGAAGTATTGCGGATATTGCGTCCACCACCATCAGTAAACGGGCGCACCTCATGTTTCTCATCTTTGTAATTTTATTGGTGTGGTTAGTTCTGGCTGTGTTTGCTATGGCCATTGCGGATTTGTTTGTGGGGATTCCTGCTTCTGTGATACCCATAAATGTTGAAATCATTATCGCCATCATCTTGGGCTTTCTGATTTATAAAAAGAAAATGGACAGTCTTGTTCCATCCTTAATTGCTTTAGCGATGTTATACTTTTTTGTTTGGGTGGGGACGAAAGCACCAGTGGACTTCACCACATCCATGGCCGTTCAGGATGCGAAAAATTTGTGGATTGTTCTTCTCTTTATTTATTCGGCCATTGCCAGTTTATTGCCTGTATGGACATTGCTGCAGCCACGAGATTATATTAACAGTCACCAGCTTTTTGTGGGACTTGGTTTATTGTTTTTAGGCATTTTCGTCGCCCAACCTGTCGTGGATGCGCCTGCAGTAAGGTCCTTATCTGAAACGGGGACACCGGGATTATTTCCATTGTTATTTGTGACCATCGCTTGTGGTGCTATCAGCGGATTCCATGGATTGGTAGCTTCAGGGACATCCTCAAAACAATTGGAACGATTAGTTGATGCAAAACAGGTGGGATATGGTGGAATGATAGGTGAAGGCACCTTGGCATTGGCTTCCACCATTGCGGCTGTGGCAGGAATCTCCCTTGTAGGCAGCAGCCATTTGCCAGCGGTAGGACAGGTGGCGGATTTAAATTGGGCCATCTATTATGATTCATGGGCCCACGCCAGCAGCAATAAAGCCACTGCATTTGTACTTGGTGGTGGTGCATTGTTACAATCCTTAGGCATCCCCGAAGGAATGGCCAATACTCTCATGGCAGTCTTAGTCATCTCATTTGCAGCGACTACCCTAGACACAGCAACACGAATTCAAAGATTTATCCTGAATGAATTTGGTTTAGCTATAAAACTAAAACCCTTAACCAATCGGTATATTGCCACCGCCATTGCCATTATCCCTGCCATTTTATTGGCCTTTTGGAATGTGTCTGATCCTGGTACAGGAGCAACAAAACAAGCTGGTTGGATACTTTGGCCTATCTTTGGCGCATCCAATCAAATGTTAGCTGCACTCACCTTAATGGTGTTGTCTCTTTATTATTGGCAAAAGAAAAAACCGGTGCTGCCCATCCTGATACCGATGTTAATCGTTCTTGCAATCACCTTCACAGCTTTGGTTGCCAATGCACTCAAATTTTATAACCAGAATACCGTTCTATTTGGTTTAACTATCATCTTGATTGGGCTCATCAAATGGATGGTTTTCGAAGGTGTGATTAAAGTATTAGAAATACGAAGAACGCAGTAAATTCCAAGTCTGAGTTAAGCCATGTCAGAACAATTAGAATTATTTAAAAAGGCCCGCAATCATTGGGAAGCTGAATCTAAGGCATCTGCCACTCGCGATTACAGTTTTGATACCCTTAGTGGTGAAGAAGTGGATCCCCTGTACTATCCGGATAATCCCAATGATGATTATATGGACAAATTGGGCTTCCCGGGACAATTTCCATATACCCGTGGTGTTCATACCAATATGTATCGGGGCAAGCTCTGGACAAAACGCCAATTCTCCGGTTTTGGTACACCTGAAGAGACCAACGCTCGATATCATTCTCTCTTAAGGAAAGGACAAACTGGTCTTTCTGTCGCCTTTGATATGCCTACTCTGATGGGATACGATCCGGATCATCCATGGTCCGAAGGTGAAGTGGGCAAATGTGGTGTATCCGTGGCTTCCATCAAAGATATGGAACGTCTTTTTGATGGAATTAATTTGGGTGACATTTCTGTATCCCAGACAATAAATGGTCCAGCCGTGATTCTATTGGCCTTTTATATTGCCGTGGCAGAAAATCAAGGCGTCCCTTTGAAAAATTTGCGTGGCACGCTTCAAAATGACATTTTAAAAGAATTCATTGCTCAGAAAGAATGGATTTTTCCGCCGGAACCATCCATGCGGGTGATAACGGATATGATGTCATTTTGCACCGAGCATATGCCCAAATACAATACCATTTCCATCTCAGGATACCATATACGGGAAGCAGGCTCCACCGCAGCACAGGAATTGGCATTTACCTTGGCAGATGGCTTTACCTATGTAGAGTATGCACAAGCAGCCGGCCTAGATGTGGATGCATTTGCACCGCGACTTTCTTTCTTTTTTAACTCTCATTTGGATTTCTTTGAAGAAATCGCCAAGTACCGTGCAGCGCGCAGGATTTGGGCCAAACGGATGAAAAATAAGTATGGCGCAAAAAATCCACGTTCTTGGAAATTACGTTTTCATACCCAAACAGCAGGATGTTCCTTGACTGCACAACAGCCGGAAAATAATATCGCCCGTACGGGATTTCAGGCTATGGCAGCCGTCTTGGGCGGTACCCAGTCTCTTCATACCAACTCTATGGATGAGACCTTGGCTTTGCCTACAGAAAAATCGGCAGAAATTGCCCTACGCACCCAACAGCTTATTGCATTCGAAACGGGTGTGGCCAACGTGGCTGATCCGTTGGGTGGTTCGTGGTTTGTAGAATCCATGACGGATAAGATGGAAGCAGAAGCTGAAAAATATTTTGATGAAATAGAAAATTTAGGCGGTGTCATTCCCGCCATCGAAAAAGGATATTTTCAACGAGAAATCGCAAGGGCAGCATCAGAGTATCAACAGAAAATTGATGATAAACAATTGATTCACGTAGGTGTAAATGCATTTGAAAAACAGGATGAAGAAATTGAAATCCCACTACTAGAAATTGGTGATTCAGCAGAAAATCAACAAAAAGAAGTACTCTTACAATTGAGGGCTGCGAGGGATGATAATGCAGTACAACAAGCCTTAAGCCACATCCAAGAAGCCTGCGTAAACGGAGAAAACATTATGCCGCCCATTATTGAAGCGGCAAAAGCTTATGCCACCATGGGAGAAATTATTGTGGCCATGAAAGCAGAATTTGGTGAATGGGAGGAAGCGGCCATTTTTTAAAAGGGGAATAATATGCAAAGTAATAAAAAATTTATGATGATGATTGGAGGCGTAATTGCGGTGGTCATTTTTTGGATTGGATGGGTTTCGTCTAATCCTGCAGATGAAAAAGCCATGGCCACTTTCGTTTCCGTCGAAGAATTGCTTGATGACAATATCAATAAAAGAACCAAACTGGGTGGATTGGTGAAAGATGGCTCTATCGTCATTTCTAAGACCAATTATCTGGATTGCACTTTTATCCTAAAAGAAGGCCACACTGAATTAGCAGTGAAATATGACAAAACCCGTCCGGATTTATTCAAAGATGGGGCAGAGGTCATTGTTACAGGCCAGTATCTCGACGGTACATTTTATGCGGATGAATTGCAGACTAAATGTGCTTCACGATATGAAGGTGATCTCCGTGACGAAAACGCATATAACTTAACCGAAATCGATACATGACCCCAATTGCCGGTGGTGCGGCCCTAAACCTGGCATTCGGGTTTAGTATCCTTACCGTTATTTCATTAATATTTTATACCCGTAGCGGAGATCAGCGACTGTTCTGGGTAGGGCAGCGCCTATCGCTGGCCATTTCATTTTTTGTATTTATGGCCACATTCATTCTGTCTTACCAGTTGATGATCAGCAATTTTGATATTGACTATGTGGCCCGTTATACAAGCCTTGAAACACCCACCATGTATAAAATATCAGCATTGTGGGCAGGTCAGTCAGGTTCATTGTTATTTTGGTTATTTATCCTTTCCATATTTGCCACCACTACGGTGATTCAAAACCAAAATAAGCATCACCGCCTTATGCCTTGGGTCATCATTACTTTGGCCGTGATTCAAATGTTTTTTCTCGTATTGACGAATTTTGTAACGAACCCATTTATGCCTACGGATGCAGATTTCGTTGTGGCCAATGGGAATGGGCTAAACCCTTTATTGCAGAATGTGACCATGGCCATCCACCCACCAACACTCTATTTGGGATATGTGGGATTTTCTGTACCCTTTGCTTTTGCCTTTTCTGCATTAATGAATAAAGATACCAGTTCATTGTGGATTCAAAGTATCCGGCGGTGGACAATGGTGGCTTGGCTGTTTCTCAGTATGGGTATTATCTTAGGTGGCTGGTGGGCTTATCAAGAATTAGGCTGGGGTGGCTATTGGGCGTGGGATCCAGTGGAGAATGCAAGCTTTATGCCTTGGCTCACTGCAACAGCCTTTGTCCACTCTATCATTATCCAGGAAAAGAAGGATATGCTTAGGGTGTGGAATATGGTGCTCATTATTCTCACCTTTACCTTATGTATATTTGGTACATTTTTGACTCGATCCGGTGTTATGAGTTCGGTCCATTCATTTACCGCATCTTCATTGGGCCCCATTTTTCTGACGTTCGTATTTATCATTATGATTGTTTCATTTGGACTCATGTATCTGAGGAAAGATGATTTACGATCGCCCAGAAAAATGGAATCATTTACCTCACGTGAAAGTGGATTTTTATTCAACAATATGGTCTTCGTGGTCATGTGTTTTGCTGTGTTTTGGGGGACATTGTTCCCAGTGTTTTCTGAAGCAGTTCGGGGGACAAAAATTACAGTGGGACCGCCATTTTTTAATCAAATTAATATCCCCATTGGGTTGATTCTTTTGGGTTTGACAGGAATTGGTCCATTATTAGCATGGCGGAAAACCAGTAAAGAAAGTTTAATCCGAAATTTTACATTACCGATCTTGTCCGGACTTGTTGGTGCCGCCATATTCTTATTCTTAGGATATAAAGGGTATGTGGTTATTTCATTGAGTCTTTGTGTTTTTGTTACGGCCACCATTTTTACAGAATTTGCCCGGGGCATTAAAGCGAGAACGAATAAATTTAATGAATCAATTTTTGTAGCATTATGTCGAATGGTGAGCAAGAACCGATCCAGATATGGTGGATATATTGTTCATCTTGGAATTGTCCTTATGTTTGTGGGATTCACAGGCCACGCTTTCGATAAGGAAAAAGAATTTAGTTTGACGGTAGGGGAGTCAGACCATGTAGCAGGATATGAATTTGAATTGATTAAAATGTCTGAGGCTGAACGGGCGAACCATTATGCATGGATTACTGAACTCCGCGTCACGGATCATAGAGGTCAATTTATCACCAATCTTCGACCGGAGAAACGGGTGTATTTCCATAAAAACCCAGACGTGAATCGGCGTCAGCCCCATAGTGAATTGGATATTTACTCCACCATGAATAAGGATATCTATTCCATTTTCTCTGCTGTGGATAATGATAATGGTATTGCCTTTATAAAAATTATGGTGAATCCATTGGTAAGGTGGGTATGGATTGGTGGTTATATTTTGGTGTTTGGTACCATGATTGCCATGTGGCCCAGAAAGGAATCATAATGGAATTCATTCGGGATTACGGTTTAATTCTTATCTTTTTTATTTTACCATTGATCTTTGTGATACAGCCTTTATTATTACAGAAAATTGAGAAAAAAGATGAAACGCTAGATCGGGGCACTTTGAAGCGAAAAAAAATAATTCTATACCGCCAAATAAAAGAATTGGAAATGGAATTTGATATTGGGAATATTAATGAAGATGATTTCCAAGCTATCAGAACTGAATTAAAGCAGGAAGTTTCAGCCGTTATCGCCCAGTTAAATTCGAAATAGTAGCATCATGCTTTCTGTATCTCATCTATCTAAATCCTTTAATTGCCGACCTGTATTAGCCGATATAACTTTTGAAATTGCTACCGGAGAAACGGTAGTGTTTATGGGAAAAAATGGTGCGGGTAAATCCACATTGTTACGAATTCTTGCACGAATCATGGCCTGCGATAAAGGTGAAGTGATTTTCCAGAATCATGATTTATTGAAAGGGGCGCCAACAGCCAGAAAGAATTTATTATACATAGGGCATGCATCCGGAATGTATAGCGCCCTGTCTGCAATAGAAAATTTATCCTTGGCCCTTCGCCTCAGGGGAATGCATACTTCAAAAGAAATTATTATTGAAGCATTAACCCAGTATGGTCTTTTTGATCAAAAGCATGATCCGATTGCCATTTATTCTCAAGGGATGCTTCAGCGGTTAAAACTCACTTATGCTGAATTGGCGGAATGGACATTATTGCTTATGGATGAACCATTCTCCGGGTTGGACGATGATGGGGCAAAACTGATGCATGATGCCATATTACAATGGAAATCAGAGGCTCAATCCCTTTGTTTGATTCTTCATGATGAGGCAAAGGGTAAGTTATACGGTGATCGTATTCTTCGTATTGAGAATGGTGAAATTCAAGAATCCTTATGTTTTTAGTACTACTCAAAAAAGAACTCTATAACGAATTCCGTTCAAGGGAATTAATTCTGTCCATGTTGGTGTTTGGCCTATCCATCATTTTAGCTTATGCCTTTACATCGGATGTATCCAGAGTGATTGTAGCCAATTATGCACCGGGAATGTTCTGGGCAATGATTTTGTTCGTGACCGTATTGGGTATCCACCGTTCATTCTCTTACGAAAAGGAAATGGATGCATTCTCAATGCTGATTGCTGCCCCCATCGATAGAGGTTTAATTTATTTATCCAAATGGATTAGCGGATTCATCTTTCTGACTGTGATGGAATTGATTGTGACCATTCCATTTTTCAAATTTCTCCTTATCGATTTTCCACCTAATCCACTCTTGGCACTAGGGACTGCACTATTCATCAATTTGGCCATAATGGCGGTAGCAAGTCTAGTTTCAGGGGTTGCAATGCGAGCCCGATTAAGTGAAGTATTACTGCCGGTTCTTATGTTTCCATTGGTATCCCCAGTAATTATAGCAGCGACCAAAATATCAGGCGGGATTATGGCAGGAGACCACTATCAATTATGGCAAATATGGTTGTTAATTATTGGTTCTATAATTGTAATTTTCGGGCTCGTCGGATACACCTTATTTGACTTTATCACTGAAGAATAATGACACCATTTTTCCAAAATAAAACCAATCGTATTTGGTGCTTAGCGGCAATAGGGCTTCTCATCTTCAATGTATGGAATATTGTGTCCAATACACCCATGGTACCGGACCAACATTGGGCCCAGAAAATATTTTATGTTCATGTGCCATCTGCATGGGTTGGATTTTTATCATATCTCGTGGTTATGATTGCGGGCATAACGTTCTTTGTTAAGGGTGATGACAAGTGGGACGATTTGGGCCTGGCTGCTGCAGAAATTGGTACATTATTTATGGCATTGGTTCTGATCACAGGACCGATTTGGGCCACACCCATTTGGGGAAAGCCATGGATTTGGGAACCACGCCTCACCACAACACTCATCCTGTTTCTAATTTATATCGGCTATTTCATGATGCGGTCTTTTGGTGGCCACATTGAACGCATCCGTCGTTATGCTGCTGCTGTGGGCATTATAGCATTTGTGGATGTGCCCATTATTTTTGTGTCAGTCCAGTTTTGGGCACCGGAGATTCAATCACACCCCCAGGTAGAGATGGCCCAACAGCCATCGGGGATTTTGATTCCATTTTTATTATCTCTAGGCATTTTTACCATTTTGTATATACTGATGATGCGATATCGAATTCATGTGATTCGCATCAAAAATATGGGAGTAGAAAATGTATAATTTCTTCGGTTACTTTCTGACCGTTTATTTGATCGTATTTGTAGCCATTATGGGGTGGTTCCTCAATCAATTTCGTTTGGAACAAAATGCTATAAACAAAACTAAAAACCTTAATCAGAACAAGGAGTCATTTTAGATGGAACGCAAAATCGTCCACGTCGTAGGGACGGGTACAATTGGTGAGCCATTAATTGGTTTACTATGTGATTATAAAGAACAGCTCGGTATTGGAGAGATTACCTTTAACAAAAATTCTGCTTTACAGAGCGACCGGTCTAAAGTTATCAATCTGTTGAAGCGGGGCGCACGTTTGGCAGTAAATGAAGACCGTCTGGAAAGTTTTAAATCATTGGGCATGGATCCGGAATTGGAAACGGAAGAAGCCATCAATCGCGCTTCGGTTGTTATTGACTGTACACCGTCAGGCGTCGGTCACCAAAATAAAGAAAAGTATTATCAAAAATTTGCAGACCAAGTGAAAGGGTTTATGGCCCAGGGGAGCGAAGATGGTTTTGGCGTAAAATATGCCAGGGGTGTCAATGATTCCGTATTGAAGAGCGGGGATAATCAATTCGTTCAGGTTGTATCTTGCAACACCCACAATATTTCGTGCATCACCAATACGATTGTTTTGGATGGGCACGGTCCGGATAATTTAAAAGAAGGGCGCTACGTCTGTGTCCGCCGTGCGAATGATACTAGTCAAGCCGGTAGTTTTATCCCTGCACCGGAAGTGGGAGGACATTCCGATGAAATGTTTGGTTCACATCATGCCAAGGATGCTTCAGATTTATTTTCCACACTGGGATATAATTTAAATTTGTTTTCTTCAGCCATGAAAGTGAATAGCCAGTATATGCACGTATTATGGTTTGCCCTGAAAACAAAAGAAACTATTAATTTAAATGAGGTAAAGGATCGTCTAATTGCCAATAATTTGGTCGCCATGACAACGAAAAATATGACCAGTACGGTTTATTCTTTCGGTAGAGATCATGGTCATTTTGGTCGCATCCTGAATCAAACCGTTGTGGTGGAGCAGTCTCTCCATGTAAAGAATGACCATGAAGTATATGGTTTTTGTTTTACACCTCAGGATGGGAATTCAATTTTGAGTTCCATCTCTGCCGCCGAACATTTTTTATATCCCCATTCTTATGAGGATAAAATTCAGTGCCTCAGTGAACTCTTTTTCGAGGAAATTTGAGCTTAAATGTAGAGACGGTCGTAACAGGACCGTTTCAAGAAAATAGTTTTATTGCATGGTATCCCGATTCGTCCGATGCGGTGTTGGTGGATCCTGGCGATGATGACCATTTAATTATTCAGGCCCTTAGGGATCAAAATCTGGCCCCCATTGCCATCGTAAATACCCACGCCCATATGGATCATATTGGGGCGGTTCACCCTCTAAAGAAAAAATACTCCATTCCATTTTATCTTCATAAAGAAGAAAAATTTATTTTAGATACCTATGAAATGACTTGTCGTATGTTTGGCATGTCCCCCTCCAAAAAACCCAATGTCGAATATTGGTTTGAGCATGAGGGTGAACTTAAGGTTGGAGATTTTTCGATCAATACGGTGAATACTCCTGGCCATACACCTGGTGGTACATGCCTTGAAATTGACAACCACCTTTTTGTCGGCGATACCTTATTTAGAGGCAGTGTGGGACGGACGGATCTGCCAGGCGGCGATTGGCATACATTGGAATCTTCATTGATTCATTTGGCCAATTCCGTTGACCATGACCGTATTGTTCATTCTGGTCACGGTCCTGATACCACACTTGGATTTGAAATAAAAGAAAACCCCTTTTTAATTCCCTTAAAAGACAGGCTAAATTAAGAGCTATGAAAGTTATTGAATTCCTCGAAAAAGCGAACGAAACACTCTTTAGTTACGAGATTATTCCACCCAACCGTGGTGGCTCGATCGATAAGATATTTCACTTGGTTGAACAACTGATGCCATTCGATCCACCTTTTATTGATCTCACCAGTCGGTCTGCCGAAGTATATTATGAAGATGCAGGCGAAGGAAAGATGATCCGTTATATCCGGAGAAAACGGCCCGGAACCATCGGTATCAGTGCGGCCATTAAAAATAAATTTAACGTGGAGACAGTGCCCCACATCTTGTGCCGTGGGTTTACTCGGGAAGAAACAGAAGATGCCCTGATTGAATTAAACTATCTCGGGATTAATAATGTATTGGCGGTTCGAGGAGATGAATTGCGAAAAGATCCGCCGGATAAACCTGGACGGACCCGAAATAAATATGCATCCGATTTGGTGGTGCAGATTAAAGAAATGAATGACGGCCAATATGTGGAAGAATTATTGGATGCAGCACAGACCAATTTTTGCATCGGTGTTGGCGCCTATCCTGAGAAACATTTTGAAGCGCCGAATATGTCCACGGATATAAAATACTTGAAGTCTAAAGTGGATGCAGGTGCAGATTACATTGTCACTCAAATGTTTTACAATAATGCGGCCTATTTCAAATTTGTGGATGATTGCCGCGCTGCCGGTATTGATGTGCCCATTATCCCCGGATTGAAAATTTTGAGTACAGAAGCCCATTTGCGTGTGATTCCGAAAAACTTTTATGTGGATATTCCACAAGAATTATCTAGCCAAGTGATTGGTCAACCCAAAGAAGAAATTCAACGGGTAGGGATTGATTGGGCCATGAATCAAGTCCAAGAGTTGGTGGATGCGAATGTGCCTTGTGTCCATTTTTATATTATGTCTTCGGCCAAATCTGTAGCGAAGGTTGTTTCCCAATTCAAGTAAATATACCATGGGCAGTCCACTCACATTTCTCCAGTTTGTCCGGGAACTGAATTCATATGTTTCTCAGCAGGATAGTCTCCTCGTAGCTATCTCAGGAGGGAGGGATTCGGTAGCACTCCTTCATCTTGCATCCCAATTTCTTCGGTCGGATCATAATATTTATGCCGTCCATTTGAACCATGGATTGAGAGACGCATCCAATTCAGAAGAACAATTTGTAAAAGAACTTTGTAAATCTCTAGATATTCCGCTTTCGATTCACCGTGCGGATACTCCCCAACAAAAAGGGGAAAGTATGGAAATGTGGGCGCGCCGAATTCGTCAGTCTGCATTTGCGTCTGCTCAAGAAAAATTCAATTGTGATTGGATTTTAACGGCCCATCAAGCCAATGACAATGTGGAAACCATCCTTATGCATTTGGATAACGGTTGTGGCATTGAAGGGTTGCGAGGCATCCCGAAACAAAATGTAAATATACTTCGTCCACTCTTGAATTTTAGTCGGGAGGACATTTCTGAATATGTTCGTGAAAATGGACTGAACTATGTTGAGGATTCGTCAAACAAAGATACATCCATTCGACGAAATCATATTCGGTATAATGTGGTGAAGCCTTGGAAGGAACAAACCCACAACATTATTCAGCGATTTAGCGCATTATCTTTTAAAGCATCTCATGCGGTTCAGCGTATGAATGAAGTGATCAATTTATTGGCTGAAAAAGTAAAATCGAATAATCATCGATTTATGATTGAAGATAATATAATGAATTGTTTGATCGGTAATCAAAAAGTCCGGTTAGTGAAACAATTAATGGGCGAAACGGAAACGGCTTGGCGTCGCCATGGTTGGACATCTATAGAAAATTGGATGGTCCATGCCGAAACCGGTTCCATCTTCCAGATCAATGGGAAATGGTCCATTTTAAGAGATCGAAAACAATGGGTGTTAAAGAAAAAAACAATGGGCCACGATGGTTATTGTCTGAATTTGAATTCTGTAGATGGCTTCAAAGAAAATCATGACCATAGCAAAGAAATTATTGATGGTCGCACTTTAGAAGGAAAGGATATTCAATTAAGACCTTGGCATGCGGGTGACCAGTTTAATCCTTTGGGCATGAATGGGACAAAAAAAGTTAGTGACTTTTTAATTGATAAAAAAGTTGATCGATTTACTAAAGAAAATCAATTGGTAGTCACGGCTGATGGTGAAATCATCTGGGTGTGCGGTCAGCGAATTAGCGAGAAAGCAAAAGTCACAGAAAAGACTACAGAATTTGTGGAACTTTCATTAGAACGGGAATTAGGATAACCATGGCAGGGACAAGAGATAATATAACCGAACTCATTTCAGAAGCGGAAGTGGCCAAACGAGTGAAGGCACTGGCTAAGGATATATCCGAAACCTATCAGGATGAAGCGCCCATCCTCATCGGTATTTTGAACGGGAGTTTTATCTTTGCAGCGGATCTCATGAGAGCCATGGAGATTGATTGTGAAATTGACTTCATTAAAGTTTCTTCTTATGCAGGGACGGCCTCCAAAGGGACAGTGAAGCTTTTGAAAGATATTTCCGCGGATATTACCGATCGACATGTGGTGATCGTTGAAGATATTATTGACTCAGGACTAACCATCAAGTTTATTCGAGACCGTATGTTGGATACGTCACCTAAATCTGTTGCCATAACCACATTATTAATGAAGCCTGACATTACCAAATTAGATTTTGACATTGATTGGGTAGGGTTTGAAATTCCACCTGAATTCGTCGTAGGATACGGGCTGGATTACGACCAAAAATTAAGGAATTTAAAAGGCATCTATTGCCTGGGGGGAAGTGAAAGTGAATAATATGAATTCTAATAAGAAAAATAGATCGAAGCAAAACGGTTCGAAAGGGCCCAAGAAACCGGCTCAGAATCGAAAAAAGAACCAAGAGGGGAATGACCAGTTTCAATGGAAACGGGCAGGGAAAACCAGTTTTGTCTGGGTACTCATCATTATATCTGCTGTTTTTATATCTAATATATTTACAGGGCAGGGTGCAAACGAGGTTGAAATTCAATATTCGGACTACCGTGCATTTTTGACTGAGGGTCAAATCGCCAAAGCGCGAATCGTGGATGAAGTGTTCCATGGTGAACTCTCTGAAGCAAAATCCATTTTAAATCCTGGTGGTATTTCTCAAGAAGTCGTGAAGTTTAGACTGAAACTTCCCTTCATCGATCGTGAGGTCATGAATGAATGGGATCAGTACAAGGTGGATTATACCTTTAAGCAAAAGTCCATCGACTGGACAGGCTATTTTCTCAACATCCTGCCGTGGATTGCCATTCTTGCTTTCTGGATTTTCCTCATGAGGCGAATGCAGGGCGGTGGCGGCGGCATGAAGTCCATCTTCAACTTTAGTAAGAGTAAAGCCAAGGTATGGACCTCTGATATGCCTAAAGTGACCTTCAACGATGTGGCGGGGTGTGTAGAAGCAAAAGAAGAATTAAAAGAAGTGGTGGACTTTTTGAAGAAGCCAAAGCGCTATCAAAAGCTGGGTGCAAAAATTCCACGGGGTGTTCTTTTAGTAGGGCCACCGGGAACAGGAAAAACACTATTGGCCCGAGCCATTGCCGGAGAAGCAAACGTGGCGTTCTTTAGCTTGAGTGGTGCAGATTTCGTAGAAATGTTTGTTGGGGTCGGTGCATCCCGTGTGCGAGATTTATTTGAGCAGGGAAAAGAAAATCAGCCCTGTATCATTTTTATTGATGAGTTAGACGCTGTCGGCCGTCAGCGTGGCGCCGGATTGGGCGGTGGTCATGATGAGCGTGAACAAACATTAAATGCACTTTTGGTGGAAATGGACGGTTTTGAAGCCAACGAAGATATCATTCTCATGGCCGCAACGAACCGCCCTGATGTATTGGATGCCGCATTGCTTCGCCCCGGTCGATTCGATCGTCAAGTGGTGGTCGATGTGCCTGACTTAAAAGGGCGATTAGGTATCCTGAAAGTGCACACCAAAAAAATTGTCATGAACAAAAAGAAAGTGGACCTAAATGCAATCGCTAAAGGTACACCGGGTATGGTGGGGGCTGACCTTGAAAATATTGTAAATGAAGCAGCATTATTGGCGGTTCGGAAGAAAAAACGCTCCGTGGATATGACGGACTTTGAAGAAGCAAAAGACAAGGTCATGATGGGCGTTCAGCGGAAAAGTGTGGTCCTGTCTGAAGAAGAGAAGAAGACCACTGCATATCACGAAGCGGGCCATACCCTTGTGGCGGCCCGGACAAAAGGTGCTGATCCAGTGCATAAAGTGACCATTATCCCCCGGGGACGAGCCTTGGGTGTGACCATGCAGCTGCCCATTGATGAAAAGCATGGTTATTCACGTGCATACATTGAAGGGCGTTTAGCCATTCTCATGGGCGGGCGTGCAGCGGAAGAGCTGATCTTTGATGAACTGACCACCGGTGCAGGTAACGATATTGAACAAGCTACCCAAATCGCTCGAAAAATGGTCTGCGAATGGGGTATGAGTGATGTGCTAGGTCCTATGACATTCGGGAAGAAAAATGAAGAAATCTTCCTTGGCCGTGAGATTCAAAGCCATCGGGATTACTCTGAAGTGACGGCGCGAATGATTGATGAAGAAGTAGTGCGGTTCGTACGGAGGGCCCAGTCCACAGCTAACCGGATTTTAAAAGAAAATTTGAACCATCTTCATAACCTATCTAAAGCATTGTTAGAACATGAAACTATTGATGGTGATGAAGTATTGGCAGTGATGGAAGGGAAGGAAATTAAACGCTCTAAGAATGGTTCAACTAAAAAATCGAGGCGGAAACGGCCGAGACGTAAACCTGCTCAGAGATAAGTAAAAAATTCTGATAATAATTAAATCTGAAAACGCCTCGATAATAGAGGCGTTTTCTTCATATAAATGAATATCACCCAATTCAATGCCTGGCTCAAAGCGCCGAACCATACCCTAACTATGGGCATTCTTAATGTAACGCCGGACTCCTTTAGCGATGGGGGAAAATATGCCGATCCAAATCAGGCGGTGAATCGTGCCCTCCACATGATCGAGGAAGGGGCGGATATGGTCGACATTGGGGGCGAAAGTACCCGTCCCGGCGCTGAGCCTGTTTCTCTGGATGAAGAATTGAATCGCACCATCCCTGTGATTGAATCTATACGAAAACAATCGGACTGCCTTATCTCTATCGATACCTATAAATCTGCCGTGGCTGAAGCGGCCTTGAATGCAGGGGCGGATGTGGTTAATGATATTTCGGGATTCATATTTGACCCAAATATGGCCTCATTGGTGGCGAAAAAGAATGCGTCGGTCATTTTGATGCATATTAAGGGAACACCTAGGGATATGCAGAAGAATCCTCATTACGACAATTTGATTGAAGAGATTAAATCATTTTTTCAGCAGCAGGTTGAAGTGGCGAAGGTGGCAGGAGTTAGAAGTAAAAAAATTATATTGGATCCGGGAATTGGGTTCGGAAAGCGTTTAGAAGATAATTTTGCAATCATCAGGGAATTGGGGCAAATTCGTGCCATGGGATATCCGGTTTTATTAGGCCCCTCACGCAAATCCTTCATAGGAATGACCCTCGACACCCCCATTGAAGAACGGCTGGAAGGAACATTGGCGTCCATCACCGCTGGCATCATGAATGGCGCTAGGATTGTCCGCGTTCATGATATTGTAGAAACACGTCGTGCAGTTACCATTACTGAAAAAATTATGGGACTGAATTAATGGTCATTTTCCAAATCGGATTTTTGACGCTGACTTTAATTGACCTCATTGACCTTTTGTTGGTGAGTTGGCTCTTCTACAAAATTTACATGTATTTTAAAGGGACACGGGCCGGGCAGATGCTGGCGGGACTCATCATTCTCATGGTTGCTTCCTTTTTGTTTAATGCCTTTGGGTTTAGTGCCTCCAGTTGGCTCGTGAACCAATTCCAGACGGTATGGGTGGTGGCATTTGTCATTTTGTTCCAACCCGAATTGCGCCGACTATTGATTTATGTGGGGCAGACGCGGTTCTTTCAGACAATATTTAGAGTGGGTACATCCCGAACGATTGTCTCCATTGTGGAGGCGGCCACACAGTTAAAGGAAAGACACTGGGGCGGATTGATTGTGATTCAGCGGGAAACAGGATTGCGGTCCTACAAAGATCAAGGGACCCAGCTCAAAGCAGAAGTAACAGCTCCGCTATTGGTGAGTATATTTAATCCATCTTCACCATTACACGATGGGGCCGTGATTATCCAGAATGATATTATTGATGCTGCGGCATGCATTTTGCCTTTGACAGAAAGTACCATGATAGACCCGGATATGGGGACGCGCCACCTAGCGGCTTTGGGGATTTCGGAAGAGACGGATGCCATAGTGGTATTGATATCAGAAGAGAAGGCGCGGATATCCGTGGCGGAAGATGGCCGTTTCGCTCATATTGGCATGGATGATATTGCACTCCGAAAATATCTCAACGACAGAATGTTTATCGCATCAGGGGATTAAATATAACGAACCCTGAACTTTTTATAGGATGAGGGGCTAATATATACCTCCTTCGACCAGTTCAGGTTGCAATGTTTAGGATAACACCTAGTTTTATGGAAGCAATACACCACCCGGGTAGTGGTCAAAAATAATAATGAGCATTTATACTTACACAATCCTAGCTATTTTATTGGTCAGCGCCGTCTCTTTGACGGGAATTCTAACTTTATCCATGTCTCGAAAGAAATTGGATGAAATCATGACCTATATGGTGAGTTTTGCTACAGGCACTCTCTTTGGCGGGGCACTGATACATCTTCTGCCGGAAGCCTACGAAAATACATCAAATCCCATGGCCGTCTCACTATGGACCATCGGCGGCTTGGCCACCTTTTTCATCATGGAGAAATTCTTCCGCTGGCGCCATTGTCACCATCCTACCACACAAGACCATGTCCACCCAGTAGTCCCCATGAATATCTTTGGTGATGCCATGCATAATTTTATTGATGGTGTATTGATTGCCATCAGTTTTTCCGCTAGCATTCCTTTGGGGATCGCCACCACAGTGGCCATTATTTTTCATGAAATTCCTCAAGAGATTAGTGATTATTTTATTTTGGTCAACGGAGGCCTTTCCGTCAAAAAAGCACTTATGGTGAATTTTATGACTACCTCCTTGGCTATGGTGGGTGCTATGTTGGCCCTTCAAATGAGTAAAAGTATTATGGGTCTTACAGAAGCATTAATTCCTTTTACGGCTGGCGGATTTCTATACATTTCCGGTTCCGACCTCATCCCTGAACTCCACCATAATACAGAAATAAAAAAATCATTACTCCAACTGACCATGCTCATTGCAGGGGTGGCTGTCATGACCATATTAGCATTGAAATTCTAAAGAAATTCATCTGACGCCATTTCTCAATTAATGTAAATTTTATATATGGAATTGATTGATTTAAAAGACCGATACACCACTGCCGAGAAAAAATATTCCGAATTGCGGAGGTATCTTTGACCTATCTGCCAAGCAAGCTGATTTAGAAAAAATGCGTCAGGCATCCGCCGTACCTGAATTTTGGAATGATAATGCGGCAGCTTCATCCCTCCTGAAAAAGATATCCATCCTGGAAAAAGAAATCAAACTCTGGGAAGAATTGAATACAGCCCAGGGCGATGTAGAAGTCCTCTTAGAATTTGCAGAAGCAGGTGAGTCTTCCTTGGAGGAGGTTGATTGTGAATTAAACCAATTCGTAGAGACTATCGAGGAATTGGAATTGAAAATGATTCTGGGCGATCCACAAGATACGCAAGATGCCATCATTACGATTCATCCCGGGGCAGGGGGCACAGAAAGCCAAGATTGGGCGGAAATGCTCTATCGCATGTACACGCGATGGATTGAGCGGAAAGGTTTTAAGAAAGAGATTATGGATTACCAGCCCGGTGATGAGGCGGGGATTAAGGATATCACCATGGAGGTTAAAGGCGGTTACGCCTACGGATTTCTCAAAGCGGAAGCGGGCGTCCATCGGTTGGTGCGGATTTCACCCTTTGATTCCAATAGCCGGCGCCACACATCATTTGTGTCTGTATTTGTATATCCATCTTCAGAAGAAGAAATTGAGATTGAGATTGATCAAGGTGACCTGCGAATCGACACCTACCGCGCCAGTGGCGCCGGAGGGCAACACGTAAACAAAACCGATTCGGCCATTCGGATTACCCATATCCCTACGGGGATTGTTGTCCAATGCCAAAATGAGCGTAGCCAACACAAAAATAAGGCATCCGCGTTAAAAGTTTTAAAAGCCCGCCTCTACCAAGTAGAGGTGGAAAAAGAAAAAGAAGCCCGTAAGGATTTAGAAGATACGAAAATGGATATCGCCTGGGGGAGTCAGATTCGGTCTTATGTATTTCACCCTTATAATATGGTAAAGGACCACCGTACCAAAGAAGAAACTGGGAATGTTTCAGCGGTAATGGACGGAGATTTAGATAAATTTATTCGTGCCTTTTTAATGAATCAATTGGGCGACACGGTAGAAGAACAGGAAGCATAACACATGTCAGATGAACATAAAAGTCTGAATCAAATCATAGACTTTAGAAAAGAAAAATTAACCAAGCTCAGGGAGGCGGGAGTAGAGCTCTATCCCCAGAAATATGAGCCCACCCATTTCAGCGCTGATATTTTAGGCGATTTTGATAATCTGGAAAAAAAGGATGTCACCATTGCCGGGCGGATTATGTCCATACGGAAAATGGGAAAAGCATCCTTTTTCCATATACAGGATCAACAAGGAAAAATCCAAGTATTCATTCGCCGGGATGATGTGGGGGAAGATAATTACGCCAACTTTAAACTATTGGATATGGGTGATTTCGTGGGTGTGAATGGTTATGTATTCAAAACAAAAATGGGTGAAATCTCGATTCATGCCAATGAACTGACTGTCCTCTGTAAATCTATCCGACCATTGCCCGTGGTGAAAGAAAAAGAAGGTGAAACGTTTGATGCATTTGCGGATAAAGAGCAGCGGTATCGGAATCGCCATTTGGATCTGATTGTAAATCCGGAAGTGAAGGATACTTTTGTCAAACGGGCCAAAATTATAAAAGGCCTGCGGGACTATTTAGATAATATGGGATTTCTGGAAGTCGAAACACCCGCCCTTCAACCCCTTTATGGCGGTGCTAACGCACGTCCATTCATCACTCACCACAATGCGTTGGATCAGCAATTATATCTCCGAATCGCCGACGAATTATATTTGAAGCGTCTCATTATCGGCGGCATTGATCGTGTTTATGAAATCGCTAAAGATTTTCGAAATGAAGGTATGGATCGAAATCATAACCCTGAATTCACCATGCTGGAATTCTATTGGGCTTATGCAGATTTTGAAGACAATATGAATTTGGTAGAAGATATGATTCGTTCCGTAGCTGAAAGTATCGATGCCCTTCAACTCAAATGGGGCGATATGGATGTTGACCTTTCCAAACCCTTCGAACGGCTACCCATTTTAGACCTCTTGAAAGAAGTCACCGGAGAAGATTTGACTGAAGCCACAGATGAACAAATGCAATCCATATGCAAAGTAAACCATGTTGATGTGGAAGACAATGCCAACTACGGCCATATGCTGGATGCACTCATGAGCGAATTGGTGGAGCCAAAATTAGTACAACCCACGTTTATTACGGATTATCCAAAAGCGATTTCACCGTTGGCGAAAAAGCATAGAAATGGAAATCCCCACTTGGTGGAACGGTTTGAGCTTTTCATTGGCGGCTCTGAGTTTGCAAATGCCTTTACGGAGTTGAATGATCCCATTGATCAGCGGGAGCGGTTTGAATCTCAAGCCAGGTTGGCCGAAGAGGGGGACGACGAAGCCCATCCTGTGGATGAAAATTTTCTCAAAGCTGTGGAATGTGGTATGCCTCCAACCGGCGGTGTGGGGATTGGCGTAGATCGTTTGGTTATGCTCTTTACAGAAAATGTGAGCATCAAGGATGTAATTCTCTTTCCGGCCATGCGGACGGAAGAACAGTAATTAAAGTTTTGTTTATCAGAACCAATTCATTTTAATTGATATGGATTGTATTAATTATGTTAATGCATGGATTGACTTAGTCAATCTATGCCAAAAATCATGAATTTCCCTTTTTACCTTTCGACGCGGTATCTTCGTTCGACACAAAAAGGGAGTTTTACACGAATCGCCGGCATCCTGTCAGTCGCAGGACTGGCTCTAGGCATTGCAGCCCTTCTTATTACTCTTTTCATTCTTAACGGATTTGAGCGGGTCATTTCCCAAAAGATTTCTGATTTTGATGGTCATATCCGCATTCGCCATTTTTTAAGTAATCCCATTCAAAGAGATATTGCCGTGTTGGATAGCGTCCAAGCTAATTATCCAAATCTAATTAGTCGATCATCATTTATCCAAGGACAAGCTCTTCTACGAAAAGGCAAACAGGCAGAAGGGGTTGTCGTTGAAGGCCTTGAACCCAATGGAATGGGATTTATCTCATCAATGATTGTAGATGGAAAACCAAGCATACACCCAAATGAAACCATTATTGGTCAACGATTGGCGGATCAGTTGGACATTTCGGTAGGGGATCGAATCGTCCTTTTTGATATTGAAACACTCCATGGAACCAAAAAGCGATTGGGCCAATTCACGGTGAGCGGTCTTTACCATTCGGGGATGACCGAGTATGATCATTCATTGGTTTTTATTGACTTGGAAGGCGCCAATCGATTATTTGCCATGGATGGGACAATTTCAGGGGAAGTCCTTAGGCTAAATGAGGCTAATCAGTACAGAAACATTTCTCAAGAATTGAGCAATGCTTTGGCCTATCCTTATATGGTCATCAATTGGAAGGAAAAGAATCGCGCTCTATTCAAATGGATGGATGTGCAGCGATGGCCGATTTTATTTATATTTGGTCTCATTGCTTTGGTGGGGGTGGTAAACATAGTTTCTGCATTGGCCATGGTCATCATCGATAAAACACGGCAAATTGGCCTCTTAAAATCTTTGGGAATTACCCAAGGGGATCTGAAAAAGGTTTTTCTCATCAAAGGGCTCATCATTGGATTGTCAGGGGCATTGGGTGGAGCACTTTTGGCCATCTTGCTGGCGGCCCTGCAAAATACATTTAAATGGATCAAGGTGCCAGAAGATGTCTATTTCATGGATTTTATTCCTGTAGATGTGAGCGGTGGAGATGTTGCTATCATATTCCTTTTTTCTGTTGCGACATCCATATTGGCAGCGTGGTGGCCTACCGTTCGAACCAATAAAATTGAACCGTCAAGTGCCTTGAAATACGAATGAGTTTTTCACGAAAAATCGCAAAACGGTTTATGCTGGGAGGCAAGGGGGCGGGTCCCAGTCGTCTCACAGGTTGGATTGCCATCATCGGATTGGCCGTAGGGTGTATGGCCATGGTTCTGTCTATTGCGGTGCTGAATGGGTTTGAATCCCACGTCGTGAATAAGATTGTGGGTTTTGAAGGGGACATTCGTGTTTCAGGAGTAGATAGTTGGGATAAGGCCAAAATAGATATTGAGTCTGTAGTTGGTGTAAAAACAGCCCTCACTTTTCAAGAGCGCAAAGGGTTGATCCTTGGTCGAGGTGATACCCAACGAATGGTGGTATTGAAAGCGGTGGATCCTAATCTGATTGAAGATTTTTATACATTGAATATGCTTGAAGGTGAGCCGTCTCAATTGCCTATGGTTTATTTGGGTGAAATGACAGCGCGGCGATTGAATTTAAATGTAGGTGATGGGTTTCGGATTATGAGTCCCATTGACCATGGTTCAACTTGGGGGATGCCGCGACAAATCCAATGTGTGGTTGGGGGCATCTTCAGCGTCCAAGTATTGGATTTAGACGATAAAATTGCATTCATACCGGAAGCAGTTGGGAGACAGTTATTCATTCGAAAAGATGGTCCAGACGGGATGGACATTCGATTAAATGAAAATGCAGATGTGAATGCAGTGGCAAGTATCATTCAGAATATGTATCCCCACGCCAAAGTAGAAACCTGGGGGGACCTCCATGCAGAATTATTCGGTGCGATGAAATTTGAACGGATTGGTGCTTTGGCCGTATTGAGCCTTATCATTGTGGTGGCTTGTTTTAATTTGGTAGTCACCCTCGTTTTGGTCATTGCTCAAAAAGTGCGGGAATTCGGCATCCTGCAAGTCATGGGCACACCTAGAGAGATGGTGCGATCCATTGTCATGAACCAAGGGGCAATGATTGGGGGGATGGGCATCGGTGCTGGTGTGTTGATTGGGTTATTGCTCACGGCCCTCCAAAATGGGCTTGGCATTATCGAATTGCCTGAGGATATCTATTTCACACCCTACCTGCCCATGGATATATTCCTATCTGATGTGGTGATCATACTGGCCATTTCGGTGGGGATGGTGTTGGTATCGTCAATGGTGGCGGCAAGACGTGCCTTGGTCATTTCACCCTTAGAAGCGGTCTATTTAGAAAAATGATTTTAGAAGCAAAAAATTTATCCAAATCCTTTAAAAATGGTGAAAAGACACTTTCTGTTTTTTCAGACGTTTCCTTGTCCTTTGATTCTGGTGATTTAATTACCATCATGGGACCTAGCGGTGCAGGGAAATCCACTTTACTCAACATACTTGGTACCTTAGATACACCGGATTCAGGATCCATTATTATCAATGGACAGGATACCCAAGGATTGACACCATCTGAGATGGCCAATATTCGAAATAAAGTGCTGGGGTTTGTGTTTCAGTTCCACCATTTACTTCCTGAATTCAATGCATTAGAAAATGTCCTTATACCCAATCAAATTGCCGGAGAGGCGGGGAATGAAACCAAAGGAAAAGAATTGCTCGATTATATCGGCCTTGCCGATCGGATGGGTCATTTCCCATCCCAGTTATCAGGAGGAGAACGTCTTCGTGTTGCAGTGGTCCGCGCCCTTATGAATGAGCCCAAACTGGTTTTGGCCGACGAACCTACAGGCAACCTTGATCTGGGGAATGCAAATCGATTGGTGGATCTCTTTAAACAAATTAATGATGATTTTGGTCAAGCTTTCGTGATTGCCACCCACAATCCGGAAGTGGCCGCCATTGGAAATGTGCAGTGTTATTTAGAGAATGAATCACTTTCTTTTTCAGATAAGGTTTGAACTTGTTATCACCCTGTTTAATTTCACAATAGTATGAAAGAAAATTTTTCCAAGCGCGTCCAGAACATTATGAAATTTGCCAAGGAGGAGGCCATCCGCTTGGGGCATAGTTACGTAGGTTCTGAACATTTATTATTGGGGCTGCTAAGGGAAGACTCCGGACTTGGCTCCAAGATTTTTGATATATACGATTGCGATATAGAAGATATCCGCGCCATGGTAGAAGATATGATCAAGACGTCTGGTGGCACCATGACTTTAGGGCATCTGCCACTTACGCGCCGTGCGGAACGAATCCTACGAAACGCCTTTAACGAAGCAGCGGCCATGGGCGCTACTATAGCCGATGATGAACATTTGCTGTTGTCCATGCTGAAGGAAACCGAAGGCATCGCTGGCGAAGTCTTGAACGCCCATAATTTGGATTATGAGTCGGTGGTTGACCTCATACAGGATGACTCCAAGGAAGCAGAACCGGCAATGAAACCGAAGCGAAAAGAAAAACCGTCTAAATCAAAAACACCGGCTCTAGATCATTTTTCTAGGGATATTACACAAATGGCCCGTCAAGGAAAACTTGATCCAGTCATTGGCAGACGGGATGAAATTGAGCGTGTGGCACAGATTTTATCTAGAAGAAAAAAGAATAATCCTGTATTGATTGGAGAGCCAGGGGTGGGTAAAACCGCCATTATTGAAGGACTCGCCCAAAAAATTATTGATAAAGATGTACCGAGACTTCTCCACAATAAACGCATTTTATCTTTAGATCTGGCCGGATTGGTGGCGGGGACAAAATACCGAGGTCAATTTGAAGAACGAATGAAGACCGTCATGGTGGAGTTGGAAAAAGCAGCAGATAATCTCATTTTATTTATCGATGAACTGCACACATTGGTAGGTGCCGGCGGTGCATCCGGATCTTTGGATGCATCCAATATGTTTAAGCCGGCTTTGGCTCGTGGGGATATTCACTGTATCGGTGCAACGACATTGGACGAATTTAGAAAATATGTAGAAAAAGACGGTGCGTTGGAGCGTCGATTCCAGAAAGTGAATGTGGCGCCTCCATCGCTGGATGAATCCATTGCCATTTTGAAAGGACTTCAGTCCGATTATGAGAAGCACCATCATGTAATTTATGACGAGGAGTCGATTGAGGCTTGCGTTCACTTATCCCATCGATATATCACCGATAAATTTTTACCGGATAAAGCCATAGACATCATGGACGAGGCGGGATCCCGGGCCCATATGCTGAATATGAAAGTTCCTCAAGAAGTCATTGATCTTGAGCTGGAAATTGAAAAAGTCCGCTCTGAAAAAGATTCCGTTGTCGTCGCCCAAAAGTTTGAAGATGCAGCGAATCTTAGGGATACAGAGCAAAAACTCATCCAAAAATTGAAAAATCTTCAGAAAGAATGGCGAGTAGATGAAGCATCTAACCCCATTCGTGTAACGGGAGAAAATATTGCTGATGTAGTCTCTATGGTGACGCGAATTCCTGTGCGGAAAGTGGCGGAATCTGAAGGACAGAAGCTTCTTAAGATGAAGGCAGAAATGTCCGAAAGTATTGTGGGGCAGGATAGAGCCATCGAGAGTTTGAGCAAAGCCATTCAGAGATCCCGAGCCGGATTGAAACGGCAGGACCGTCCTATTGGTGTATTTTTATTTTTAGGCCCCACTGGCGTTGGTAAAACAGAAACGGCCAAAGTATTGGCCAATTATCTCTTCAGTCACGGTGAATCCCTCATTAAACTGGATATGAGTGAATATAGTGAACGATTCTCTGTTTCCCGTCTCATCGGTGCGCCCCCGGGATACGTAGGTTATGAAGAAGGAGGTGAGCTCACAGAAAAGGTCCGTAGAAATCCCTATTCGGTCATTCTATTTGACGAAATTGAAAAAGCACACCCAGATGTATTTAATGTATTACTCCAGCTTTTTGATGAAGGTGTGTTGACCGATGGATTGGGTCGAAAAGTGGATTTTCGAAATACAATAATTATTCTTACATCCAATATTGGAACGAAGGAGATTCAAGGTGGCGGTGGATTTGGTTTTGCTGAAGATTCAGAAGTAGCCAATTACAATACCATGAAAGATCGGATTTTGGAAAGGGTGAAGGGCACCTTCAACCCTGAATTTTTAAACCGATTGGATGAAACCATCGTATATCATGCCTTGACAAAAGATCATGTGTTAAATATTGTAGATCTTCAGCTCATGGATCTTCATGAGAATTTGGATAAAATTGGTTACACATTGTCAGTGACCAAAAGAGCAAAAAACCTCATTGTAGAAAAGGGGTTCAATCTGGAATATGGTGTTCGTTTCCTTCGCCGTGAAATTCAAAATTTACTGGAAGATCCCCTATCCGAATTGCTCTTGGGTAAAGCATTTGCGAAAGCTAAAGGGATCAAAGTTGATGTGAAGCAGAAAGCATTTAGATTTTTACCTGTTCAAGTAAAAAAGGCCAAATCCTCCGCATCAAAATCCGGTAAAAAACCGGCCAAATCAGTCGATTCTTAGTTGATATCTGTCATATATATCAATAAATAATCCATAGTCTGCCATATCGGCTAATTATATACCGTGGCATGGGATTTGTCTTATAGGGTGTAAATTTTATGTTTCACCCAGTTTTAAGGAGAAATCAACATGGGAAAAATTATCGGAATTGACCTAGGAACGACCAACTCTTGTGTGGCTGTTCTTGAAGGTGGCGAACCGACAGTTATCAACAGCACCGAAGGAGGAAGAACAACTCCTTCTATCGTTGCATTCACCAAAGATGGTGACCGAATCGTGGGGCAGCCTGCCAAGCGCCAGGCCGTAACCAATCCGCAAAATACCGTATTCTCAATCAAACGCTTCATGGGACGGATGTTCGATGAAGTAAGCACCGAAATTGAAGAAGTCCCTTACACAGTGGGCAAAGGCGACTCAGGTTCTGTGGTTGTTGAAGCAGGTGACAAATCTTATACACCACCTGAAATCGGCGCTATGGTTTTGCAAAAATTAAAGCAGACTGCAGAAGAGCATTTGGGTACAACCGTCACAGATGCAGTTATTACTGTACCGGCTTATTTTAATGATTCTCAGCGTCAAGCAACCAAAGACGCAGGGAAGATTGCTGGATTAAACGTCCGTCGAATCATCAACGAACCGACTGCTGCTGCTTTGGCCTACGGTCTTGATAGGAAAAAGGAAGAAACAGTAGCCGTATTTGATTTGGGTGGTGGCACATTCGATATCTCTGTCCTCGAATTGGGGGACGGTGTGTTTGAAGTAAAATCTACCAATGGTGATACACATCTGGGTGGTGATGACTTCGATCAGCAGGTTATTAACTGGATTGCGGATGAGTTCAAATCCAGTGACGGCATCGATCTGAAAAAAGATCCGATGGCACTCCAGCGCCTACGGGAAGCTGCTGAAACAGCCAAGAAAGAACTATCCAGTTCGAAACAAACTGAAATCAACCTGCCATTTATCACTGCAGATTCTTCCGGTCCAAAACATTTGAACCTGACCTTGACTCGCGCCAAGTTTGAAGAATTGGTTGCGGACTTAGTTGCCCGTACGGTGGATCCTTGCTTGAAAGCAATTAAAGATGCAGGGCTTTCTGCTTCTGATATTCATGAAGTGATTCTTGTTGGTGGTTCTACACGGATTCCGAAGATTCAGGAAAAAGTGAAAGAAATTTTTGGGAAAGAACCCAACCGAAGTGTAAACCCGGATGAAGTGGTTGCCTTGGGCGCCGCCATCCAAGGTGGTGTTTTGGCCGGTGATGTGGATGATATCCTTCTCCTGGACGTTACACCTCTATCTCTTGGTATTGAAACGTTGGGTAGTGTTTCCACGAAATTAATCGAACGGAATACAACCATTCCGACGAAAAAATCACAGGTATTCTCTACAGCAGCTGACAATCAAACGACTGTTGAAATTCATGTACTCCAAGGGGAACGTGAAATGGCGGTGGATAATAAAACCATAGGTCGTTTTCATTTAGACGGTATTCCGCCTGCACCTCGAGGCGTGCCTCAGGTTGAAGTGACTTTTGACATTGATGCGAATGGTATCCTGAATGTGGGCGCCAAAGATAAAGCTACAGGCAAAGAGCAGAGTATCCGAATTGAAGCATCCAGTGGACTGTCAGATACAGAAGTAGAAAAAATGGTGAATGACGCGAAAAAACACGAAGGTGAAGACAAAGCCAAACGTGAAATGATCGATATGCAAAACCAGGCTGAACAGCTTATTTATCAGACAGAAAAGAATCTGGAAGAGCATAAAGATAAGTTGGATGACGCGGAAAAGAAATCCTTAGAAGATGCCGTGGCAAAAGTGAAAACTGTCAAAGATGGTTCTAGTGCAGATGACTTAAAATCGGCTATGGATGAATTAAATACTGCATGGAGCGCCATCGCGTCCAAAATGTATGAAGCAGCCAAAGAAGAAGGACCAGCTCCCGGTGCAGATGCCCCGCAGAGCGAACCGAAAAAAGGGAAATCCAAGAAAAAGGATGATGCTGAAATTGAAGATGCTGACTTCGAAGTTGTGGACTAATTCAGTCTAAAAATAACCAACATAAAAAAAGCGTCTCAATTGGGACGCTTTTTTTGTTTATGGAACTGAAGACACGTAACTTCATATGAGAACCAAAGCGTTCATTCCAATCATGACAAAGCGCCAAAGCATCATTTTATTCATTGCCCTTGCAGTTGCGATTATAGGGTTTTTGCTATTTAGGCCCAGCCTGTGGCAAGATTGGATTGAGTCAAAACTTAATGATCAGTTGGCAAAAGAAGGGTGGACCATCCAAATTAATGAACTCTCTGGACATTTGTTTTCTACCTTACAATCAGAGAACATTTCTATGGTGCATGAGAATGGCGCCTCTGTTGTATTGCCCCAAATCACCACTCAAATTAAAATTCTTCCCCTCTTAAAAGGGAAAATCTCTATCGAAGAGTTGTCTGTGTCTAATGTTTCAATTCAACCCTATTTTGAATCCGGATTTGATTCGACCGAAACGAGCAACCTTGTATTTGCGCCAGAACGGATCCCATTGGATATTAATAAACTCCATGTGGATGGTAATGTTTATGTACCCTTAGATGACTCCAGCCGTGCAGTCCATTTTATGGTTGATGGTCAAATCCAAAGCAGTCCAGATGCTATGAAGGTTGCTTTAAATGCATTCGAAGTATTTTCTAGTCAGCCGCGAATCAATATCGCCATGAAGGATGTATCAGGACAACTATCCTCACAACGAATTGCAATTTCACTAAAAGAAGCGAATATCAATGGTCTGAAAATTGGGGGAGACTTTCAATATACCGGTGGTGATTCATCTTCGATCCAGGCCCAATTGGATTTATCTGAATATACGATTCCCAAAAAAATATTTTCCCAATTACCCCTTCAGCCCGAATTGTCAAAATTATCTGCCTCATTTACATTCGAGTCAAATTTGACTCTTTTTGAAGGGAATCTTGATATTCGCAATGATATTGGCTTGGATATGGGAGGAGAATTTGATGTTCGTTGGTATGATGATCATTTACGAGTAGAATCCTTGGCCTTATCGGGTAATGATGCCACTTTAATGACCCAAGGATTAATCGAGAATTCCGGTCGCTTTAATGGTACTATTCAATTAGATAATTTGGATGTAAGTCAATGGATGCTAGAAAGGGCAGAGACAAATTTATCCGGTTATGTGTTGGTAGATGGACAATTGGATGAAAATGAAATAACTGGGCTGGATATTAATGCAGAAATCAGCGAATCCATGCTTTTTGACCAAGAGGAATCGGCCATTTCAGGCGGCATTTCATATCGAGATTTCAAGATGAATATTACCAATCCATTGACCGTAACGATTGGTCCTTCTATTGTGTCTGTAAATGGGCTGGCAGATTTTAATCAGCGGTCCTTGGATCTTGATTTATCCCTTACAGAAGCATCTACATTTTTAATCAATAATTTTTGGTCCGATACCCTTGATGGGGGAATAGCCACAGGATCCATGAATCTCTACGGTTCATTTGATACACTGGGTGTTGATGCCGATTTATTGATTGATGGATTACAATATAACAACATCTCTCTCGCTTCATTTGAATTTATAGGGCATTTGAATAATATAAATACCTTTCAGGATGGTGCGTTTAAAGTAAAATTTGGTAAAGGGACGTGGAATAATTATGGCTTTGAAAGCGGTATCGGTGAGTTCAATATTTTTGATTCTTTTGTGGACATATCCAGCTTTGAGCTGAAAGATGGAAATGACTATCTCCAATTTAACGGATCAGTCCATGATGATAGTATTTTAACCTTAGATCGATTCCAAATTGCCTATCGTAATCATTATTTAATTAATCCACGCCCTGTAACGATGGCATATACTGATGAACGGTTTGGGTTTGAACCATTTGAGATTCATGTGGATGATGGCATTATCGAGGGGTTTATTAAAACAAATCCGATCCAAGGTCGATTAAAATTTTCAAATGTAACCACCGATATTCTGTCCTTAATTAATGAATCCTATGGAGAAAATATTCGAGGTAATATTTTTGGTGAGGTGTCCATTGGTCAGGATTTAAATCCTGATGATATTAGTTTGGATATTACCTTAAAGAATGGCGAGGTAGCTCATCAGCAGTTTGATGATTTTTTTATTTCAACACTTTATAGAGATGGGATTCTTCATTTAGAAGAGTTAACCTTAACTGATGGTGAAAATACTGGATTTCAGATCATGGGTACATTTCCGGTGGCTTCTGATTCCAGCCAATCCACAATGGTAGATGTTCAATCCAGTTTTAAAAATATAGATATGACTTTTTTCACTCAGTTTTCTCCCAGATGGGCGCCATTGTTATTTGGGAAATTTACTGGGAATTATACCATGGGTGGGACCACACAGAAAACGAAAATTGGTTTAAACGGTACGATTGAAAATGCATATTACGGCCGAATTCCGTTGGGAACGGTAAAGGGTGAAGCCCAATATGCGAATAAAAAATTAACCATAAGTCGATTCAGTTCAGATTGGGAAGGGAATCATATTACAGGAAAGGCGGAATTACCAATTGACTATGACATTGCCTCGCCCAATACCAGGAAATGGCATTCCAACGGTAATTTGGATGTAGAAACAGAAGGGATATTTCATTCGGCTGTATTTCTATCGGAATATATGGCTGAGACCGATTCTATTACGGGTGATATCCAAATTGTTTTGTCTATCGATGGACCGCCAGATCGTCTTATGCGTAATGGTCATATAACAATTGATAATGGTGCTATTTATACAGTACTGATGGATGAACCCATACGGCATTTACAGTCGAAAGGCACCCTTGTGGATAACCACATGGATATTAAAGGGTTTCACGGTGCCCTATATGATACCCATAGAAAAGAACGGCCAGATAGCAATTTGACCATTAGTGGATCTATAGATTTTACCAAATTCTTTGAGCCGAGATATGATCTCCATGCAATGGGTGATGATATTTTCTTCCGCTCTTTAAATGGAGATATTGAGGGTTATGGGGACTTGGATGTAACTATGATTGGTAAAGACACATTGGAAATTACCGGTACCATCGCGGCTAGAAATGGGGCCATTTACATGGAATTTACTGATGATGAAATGGTTGCATCATTTGAAGAAAAAGGGCGTACCACTACCAATTATAATATCCGTTTTCCAATTGAAGAATCATTTTCAATTCGTAACTCTCAAATTGATGCAACCATTGCTGGTGAATTGGCCATGGCAAGGCGATTCGAAGGGGATTGGAATTATTCAGGAGAAATCGAATTTCAAGAAGGGGAAATATATTATTATCTCGGAGATGTGTTTAAAAACCTTCAGGGAACCATGACCATGGATGGTCAAGGGTTTAACCCATTTTTAGAACTAAATGCATCTACGAAAATTGGTGATGCAGAAATTTATTTGGGTGTATTTGGTCCATTTGATAATCCGGAGTGGACATTCGACAGTGATAAAGGGTACACAGAAAGTGATATACTCCAACTTCTTACTTTTAATACCCGTGTGGCAGAAGAAGGGTTCACTACCGAAGGTCTCGGTTCTCAAGCTCAAACCATTCTAGGCGCCTATTTAGAACGCCAATTAGAACGAAATTTTGTGAGGACGACCGGGCTGAAATCCACGGGTTTATTGGAGGATGTTGAAATTTCAGGTACATCTGAACTCATACGCCCCGGTGAAGGTGAAAAATTCAGTATATCCGCAAAAGTAAACCGGAATTTCAGTTTAAGTTATCAACGCTCATTTTCATTGGAGTCCGCCTATAAAAACAAGGTAGGTGTTGAATATAAATTAAACCCTAATTTCTCGGTCATTGGAAACGTGGATGAAAAGGGACAAGTGCATATGAAGTTCCGAGTACGCCGCGTCTATTAGTCCGAGTTCATGCAACAAATAAAATTCATCCTAGCAGCGGTTGCTGTCACACTATCTCTGTTTGCGCAATCAACGGAAGATCGAACCGTAAATCATGTTACTTTTCTGGGCAATAATGCATTTAGCCATCGGACCTTACTCAATCAAATCGAATTAAAACCACCTTCATTGCTGGCGTTTTCCCAAGTTGAGTTTGATAGACGCCTACTAAAGTTGGATGCCATTTCGCTGAAAAATTTTTACCATTCAAAGGGATTTTTAGAAGTAGCCGTCAAAGATTCTTTTGAAATTACTGGGAATGAGATGGATATATTTTTCATTATTCAAGAGGGTAAACAATACTTTTTAAATGAGGTTAAGGTGAATGGACTGACAGCACTTAAACAAAAAACAGTGCTAAACCTCTTGGGCTTAAAAAAGGGATCCCCATACAACCCCGTCCAAATCAATACAGATTTGGCCTTGGTCAACGAAGCATTTCAGGAAAAAGGCAAACTATTCGCACAATACGACATTAAGCAAAATATAACAGATTCAGTCAACATTACCCTAAATATTGAAGAGGGGGCAGATGTCTATATCTATAATGCGTGGGTGACGGGGAATACTCGAATAGATTCGGCCTATATTCGGCGGGAGTTTGCTTTTGAAAAGGGGGACCTATTCCGAAAAAGTCTCATGGATAAAACCAAAAGGACCCTTCTTCAGGCAGGCTTCTTTTCTGCAGTAAGCCTCATTACGCATCCTATTGCAGGACAGGATAGCCTGGTGAATGTTGAAGTGAGGATACGTGAATTTCAAAACAGAGGGATCCAGGATTTTAATTTCGGATACGAAGATATTGAATACGTACCCGGCGTGAATTCATTAACAGGGATGGGCGGTGAGGTGCGATGGACCGATCGAATGATTTTGGAATCCAAAAACCGATTTGATGCATCGGGATCAGTGGTTATGCCCTCAGAAGAAGGATTTGTATATCCTCGATTTAGTGTGGATGTGAAATTATCAAATCAACGACCGTTGTCATTGAAATTGCCCACCCAAATTAAAATCTTTTATCAGCAGTTTAAAAATTTTGGCAATGAAGAAGGACCTTATGTTCGAAGAATTGGGTTTCAATATTCAAATATTTTTCGATGGAATCGTCAAAGATCATTTTTT
>DKLW01000085.1:0-7351 GCA_002455835.1 Fidelibacterota bacterium UBA6630
GGTACTACCGCGGGGGTTGGTATAGAGCACAACATAGCCTTGCGCTGCCATCATCTGCTTTTCCAGATCAAAACGATCACCATAATTGAGAAAAGGACCGCCATGAATTTCTAAAATCAATGGATATTTTTTTGAAGGATCAAAACCAGGCGGTTTAATGATCCAGCCCTGGATATCCAGTCCATCATAAGAAGATTTATACCATATCTCTTCTACTTTCCCAAGCTCTTTACCAGCTAAAATGTCTTCATTTATTGATGTAATAACTTTCGGTTTGCCTCCTTTAATATTCCCAACAGCAAGCTCTGAAGGAACATCTGGGCGCGAATAGGTATGTACATAGTTTCCATTTGATGACATGGTATACGATCCTCCACCATAGGCACCCATACCAAATGCGGCAACACCACCAATATTATGTGCAATAACTTTTAATTTCCCATCAAGCGTCGCTCTGGCCAGTTTGGTATTACCCTGATCATCATAGTTGATATATATATTTTTACCATCCTTGGACCAAGTTAAAGTTGGCGGAGTAATTAAATTTCCTATACTTCTATCTAATTTTAAATTGATTTTTTTTGTTTTATTAGTTTTTCGGTTCAAGACATATAATTCAGCAACATTAACAGCCATTTTATTATCGTCGTAACCAGTATAAGCTAGATACTTTCCATCAGGAGAAGGAGATGGATGTTGATCTGGACCATCTCGATCGGTAAGACGATCCATCTTTCCATTAATAACATCTACTTGATAAATATCAGATTCTTCCCATCCAACAGACTCCCAATCTTTTTCAAGATTGGTAGAGACATAAACGTATTTGCTATCTTGGGACCATACGGACTGACCACCAAGATAAAACACAAAATTAAAGCGTCCGGAAGTTAATTGACGCGCTGTACCACCTTCTGATGGTACCACAAACAAATGCTTATAACCATTTAAGTATCCAAGCCCATCAAATCTATACACTAAACGATCAATTATCTTAGCCGGTGCTGCCCATTTAGCTCCTTCAGGAGGTGTGGGAAGATCAGCTTTAAAATCTGCACCTTGAGGTACCGTACCAAAAAATGCAATATTCTTCCCATCTGGGGACCAGCTTATACCATGGGGACCGGTCTGCACATTTGTCAGTACAGTTGTCTCACCTGTATCCATCCAGCGCTTATGGATTTGGGAAGAGCCTGAAGCACTGGATACATAAATGATCTGTTTGCCATCCGGTGACCACCTAGGAAACATATTAAAATTTTGCCCATTGGTTAATGGACGGTTATTGGTCCCGTCGAAATTAATGATCCATATATTATGAAATCGAATATCCTTCATAACATCACTGCCAGAGCGGACATACAGGATCTGAGAACCATCGGGCGAAATCTGTGGATCAGATACGCCTTCAAAATCAAAATTATCCATTGGTTTTAAGATGTTATCATCAGCATTAACCACTGAAATAATCAAAATTCCAATAATAAATAGGGTTTTATATTTCCACATTTTTACCTCACTACTTAATTCAATTTTTGACTATCGGCAACTCCAAAAATGTAGAATTATTACCTGACAAGTAAATTGTATGTTTTGCTTTCTGATAATCCTTTGTTTTGGCTTTTGGGATTTCGATAAACTTTTGTGGATTACGGCCAATTAGTGGAAACCAAGTACTATGAATTTTTACCATAATTCGGTGACCTTTTTTAAACTTGTGTGCTCTTGAACCAAGAGAAATTTTAATTGGTGTAATTTCATTAGCTACTAATGGTGATGGATTGGAAAAATCATTTCTAAACTTTGAACGGATAACTTCATCTGCGATCATTAACTGATAATTATCCATAGCCGGGTTAGATGAATCTTCAGGATACACATTAATCAATTTTGCAATAAAGTCTGCATCTGTACCTGTTGTTGATACGAATAGATTAACAATAACTTCACCAGCAATTTCGATTTCTTCTTTTAAAGGCTCCGATTGCCATGTTAAAACGTCCTCTCTATTACTTATGAATCTCTGGTCCTCAACCTTCCAGAGAGCTTGAGCCCCTTGCCAAAATCCTTTGATCGGTCTTTTTGTGTATGGGACAGGATCATTTGGATCAGAAATATATGTAAGAAACTTTTCACCAGAATCACTATTGGCAGGATCCTTTGAGATTGTACCATTAGGAAGGAAATAAAATTTTGTGGATGTTGTTTCAGTTTGCGGGGGCCAAGTACTATAGCTTTTCCATTCATTCTGACCTGTAACAAATACATGTGCTTCAGGATTAGAATCTAGATTTTCCCCCTTTAAGTAATGCGCAAACCAAGGTGCTTGAACATTTTTTCTATAATAAGTTGAGGAATTACTACCAAATCCAATAGCGCCTAAGCTATCTCCTTTGCCACGTGCCCAGCCACCATGGCGCCAAGGCCCCACTACTAAGCGGTTAATACCAGACTGATCATTTTCTTCTAATTTTTCATATATTTTCATGGGGCCATAAAAATCTTCTGCATCCCACCATCCAGCCACATTTAATGCAGGAACACTGATATTATCTAAATAATGAGTGACTTCTTTTTCTTTCCAAAATTCATCGTAATTACTATGGTTCATAAAATCATTCCAAGTTGGAACATCACCGAAAAAATACTTTTTATTTGCATTTGACAATGGACCAAGATTCAAATAAAAATCATAAACATCTTGATCTCCAAAATCAAAAGGATAGTTTTCTTTTGACCGTTCCATCATGGCTGCATATCCAAAAGAAGGAGCTAGGCGAAATGCACCGTTATGATAAAAATCATCACCCATGTACATATCTGACGGAGAAGCCTGAGGCGAAATAGCTTTCACTGCAGGATGCAAATCCGTTAACGCAATGGCAGTTAACCATCCACCATAAGATATACCCAGGATTCCAACCTTACTATTATGTTTATCTAGATTATTTAATAACCACTCTACAGTATCATAAGTATCGGTTGCTTCATCAACCTCTGCCTCTGGGTCTTCTTTAATTGGAGTACGGAGCATACTAAACTTGCCCCCTGAACCATACCTCCCTCTAATATCTTGAAAGACGAAAATATATTTGCCCTCTGCCAGTTCTTTATATGAAGTACTCAAAGATGAATGTATTCCTGAATTATCATGCCTTAACCCGTACGGTGTACGTGTTAAAAGTATAGGGAGATTTTCATCTGAATAATTTGGCGTATATACCTCAGTATTTAATTCTATTCCATCCCGCATTGTTATCTTTACAATTTTTTTTGTGTAATCTGTAGAATCAATAGATTTTGGATTCATCGTACATGAAAACAGAATTGTTAAGACTAACGATGAGAAAAAATAGAGCAAATTTTGAGACTTCTCCATTGATTTATTTCTAAAAATTATTAATGAATTAGATTTGATACCTACCTCATGATATAATCTAATACCTATAGGTAGCGTTTTTCAATAAAAATGTTGTTTTTTGATTAGGTAGGGCCGTATAAAAATTTAATCGGCTGGATAAAAATAAATAGCAGATTATATTTTAAGGCTGAAAGAAATAATTTATTTTCAAGAATAGTGAATTGGATTTTAATCTTTGCCAGCTTTCAGAGCTATAGGAATAATATCCCTGTTCATTAAGATTATAAACTAAATAGATTAAACTGCCTGGTAGATATTCCCAACGTAACACAAAAGTGCCAATTTTATTATCAAGTTTGAAACTTTTCTCCGATGAATAATTATAATCTTCTAAATCATAAGATTTTTCTTTCATCAATCGACCATAATCATAATAATTCACATCCACTTTAAATGGTTGATAAAAACATTCTAAAGTTAAAGTAGGTGAAAACGTCCAATTTAATCGAAAATTTGTATTTTTTGTTGTCTGCTTAGTAGATGCATAAATAATATCTGTGTTTAATGAATCTTCAATTAGTCCTACCCACTGCATTTCATCAAGCTCAGAGTCATCAGAAGATTCGATTGAAAAATTTATATAATCCGTTGGTTTTAAGGTAATATCTAATCCTATTCTTTTCCCAAGGCCTGATCTTTCTTTATTAATAAAATCAATATTTGGTTTAACAATAATACGCTTTCTACGATCTGACTGTATCCAAATTTTATTTACCTGTTTAGATTCTAGTTTAATAATCTTAGCTTTTGAATTTCTAAATTGATCATTATCACTGAAAGATTCTGGATTTAACTCAACTTCAAATCCAAATCTCCAATAATTGTTAAATGTGTTCTCTTGCTTTAAGTTTATTCTATTTCTAATTATCGTATTATCCGTATATCTAAAACTTAGACGATAATCGACCGAAAGCTTTTGACTAATAAATATACCTTTTGGTTCATCTCTTCGAATTGCTGCATTTAATCCGAAATTTCTCATATTGGCTCTAGGTAGAAATCCAATATCATTTAGATTTAAAATATCATCTCCAACACCCATATATCCACCTAGCTCCCACCAAGAAGGGTCTCGATAATTAATTGAAACTGCACCACCAAACCCATTTTCTTCTTTTCTAGAAGTGAGAAGCTGCCCAAACAGAAAAAGGCGGTTATTTTTTAAATTAATATTCCAGTCAAAACTAAAAGCATTTGACAGATTTTTATCATTTTGGCGTCTTAAATCTGTTCCTGTAAACCCAATGGTTGAAACGCTATTAATTATTGGTTTTTGAACTCTCCCAATAAAATAATTTGTATATGGTTCTAGCAAAAATTTATCCTGCTTCAATTCTCCATTATTTTCATATTCGCGAATACCATACTCCCTATTTGTGATAACATTAATTATACCATATTTTAAACCATTGGGGCTTTCCCCAAGAATTTTTGCTGCACCCAAAATAGTCGTCTCATTAGGCTGATCAATTATAGAACCTGTATTTGGTTTATAATATCCGGGGCGCTGTCCAATTCTGCGAGAATGGAACAAATTGATTCTATTTTTAAAAAAATTTGCCCCTTCAACAAAAAATGGTCTCCTTTCATTTAACCGTGTTTCAAATGCTGTTAGATTTAAGATTGAAGGATCTGCTTCAACTTGACCAAAATCTGGATTAAATGCAAAATTTAATGTTGAATTAGATGATAGGTTGTATTGAGCATCCATTCCAATTGAAGAAGTGTTTAAAGCATTTTCACCAGTTGTCTTCCCACTTAAGAAATAAGGCGTTAAATCAAGTTGTTTATGCTGAGGTAAATTTTCGAGCCCCATCAGTACTCCCCAATGAGGAACCTGTCCTCGGACACCTTTTTTTCTCCCTGGCCACCAATCTTCCTCTTGAAAACGTTCTATACATCGCCCAATTCCAATACCCCAGGTCTGAATAGAGTCTGAACTATATGGAAATATTTCCAATGGGATTCTAATTTCCGCAGACCAACCATTATTATCGATGGATACTTTACTATCCCATACCGCATTCCAAGATTGGTCATAAGCTCCCCATCCAATACCATTTTCATTTATGGACATATCAGCTTGCACTTCTGCTGCATTAACAGCAAACCAATGCCCCGTCTTATTATCATTATTTGAATCGATACCAATTCCTATCCAATCTGAATTAGTAGAAAAAGCAGTTCTCCAATCATCTCTTCGGCTTAATGTTCCAACTATTTTTTCAGGCTCGGGATCCTGGTTGTAAACCCCAATATATAAATAATCATCATCGTAAAGTACATAAGCGTCTGTTGGTAAAGATGGAGGATCTAAACCATAGGGAAAAAATTGTAAAAAATCACTTGTGGCTTTTGATCTTTTCCATACCGCATCATCAAGTACCCCATCAATAATAGGTGGGTTTTCTACACGTAATGCAAAGAGCTTTTTATTTTTTAAACTGTAAAAGTCAATTTCTTCATTCGCATATCCTACAAAAGAAAAAAGATATATTATAATGAGAAATTTAATTAACCGTTGGTAAACGCATTTAATTAAAGAAATTTTGTGCGGCTTGGCGATGATCCCCTCCCATTTTTAGGTTTTTGAGAAGGCTAACTTAGCAGTTATTTCTATTTATTACTTTTTATTAAATAATCTAAAGTCATTTGGACTTTAATATAGAATAACCACCACCAAAATCTATTCGCAGCTCATCCAGTTTTTTTGAAAAAATAAATATTGTTCTTCCATCACGAAATATTCCCTCACCTTTATATTTGAGTATTTTTGGTTCAGGCTGTTCTTCAGCCTCAGAATAGGCTTCACCTCTTTTTTCCTCAACTCGTTTAATTATATAGGTTAGGTTTTTGCCATTATCATTTATTTCAACATTAACTTTTCTACCTCTAGTAACACCTGTATAATTTTTCGAAAATTGCTGCAGTTCGCTCGCACTGAGATTATAAGATTTTTCTGCTTCTTCTATATTCCCCAAAATTTTTATTGCGATGTTCTCTGCAATCTGGCTTGGTGAGATTGGTCCGCTAGTATTTACTAATACCACTACCGTAAGATCTTCTTCAGGAAAATAAAGTGACTGACTTAAAAAGCCATTAATACCACCTCCGTGGTGTATCGCTTTACGGTTAGCCACTTTTGTCAAGCTTAGACCTTGCGCATACCTTAATATAGTGCCATCATTTAATTGCCCGGGGGTAATCATTTGTCTATATACACTATTACTCAGGATGGAGCCTTTATGAAGTGCTTGATTCCACTTAACCAAGTCTCTCACTGTGGAACATAAGGATCCTGCAGCATATGGAATAGAATGCACAATATAGCCTTTATTGATCATTTCCCCAGTTTCTCTATCAGTATCATATCCATGGGCACGGTTTTTCCAAATCGCTTCATTCGAACAATAGCTAGAATTATCCATACCTAAAGGTTTAAAAAAGTTTTCTTCAACATAATCTGAGTATGTTTTTCCTGAAACTTTTTCAATGATCAGTCCTGCAAGAAAATATGCAGAATTATTATAAATCATTTGCTCGCCAGGAGGAAAATCAAAAGGATGATCTGAAAAAAGTGATATAAGAGAATCTCTTGGTAAGTCTTGGACAAAGAGCGGTCTTGCAGATGGCATCTCCGTATATCCCTTGATCCCGGAAGTATGATCTAATAATCGTATTACAGGAATTATATGACCTTGTGTATTATAACCTTTCTTATCTGGAAATTCAGAATCACTACCAAGATATTCTCTTATATCAGCGTTAAGATCGATTTTTCCTTCTTCAGCAAGTTTAAGAATACCTGCTGCTGTAAATTGCTTCGTTACAGAACCAATTTCATATATTGCATCATCTGGAGTTGGTACGTCTAATTCCAAGTCGGCCATACCATAACCTTTAAAAAATTCACTATCTCCATACGCCAGT
>DKLW01000085.1:7651-41106 GCA_002455835.1 Fidelibacterota bacterium UBA6630
CAAATTCACTATCTCCATACGCCACTCCCACAGATATGCCCGCCACTTTGCCAGTATTCATAGCTTCCATCGCAATGTCATCTATTGCTGAACTCCATTTAGAGCCGGAAGGACTTGACTCGCACCCAATAAATAGAAGTGTAAGTAATAATGAATTTTTAATATGAAATAATCTCATTGCGCTAATTCCTTATTTTTTTCACAATAGGCAGTTCAAGATAAGTTGAATATTTCTCACTATGGTAAAGAGTTACATTTGCAGTCTTAGCATCTTTACCAGACTCTTGTGAAACTATACCGCCACTATTATAGTTTTTTTGTGAATTTATTGAATTAATGGATTTGAAGACCAAACGCAGTCTGCTATCTTTTTGAATTTGTTTCGAGAAAAACATAAATCCATCAAATTCATATTTTAATATTTTCCCAGGTTTTACCATCTCAGCTTTCCTTAGTGATTTCCTATAACGTGCCCTTAACTGATCATCAGTTAAAAGAATACTATTTCCATTAGGTAGAATTTCATATAGGCTAATGATAAAATCAGTATCGGCAACATTCATTTCAAGCCACGCAACAAATTTTACATAGCCGGAAATTTCTGTATCCGACTCAAATGGCTTACTATGATAAACTAAACCATTACCATCTATTGACATTGCAAATGATTGGTCAACAATGTAACCATTGCCACTTCTATATCCACTACCCACCACAGTTTCAAGTTCGATTTCACCGGGCTTTGTATTTAAAGGATCATAAATATAAGTATCTGAATCCTTACTATTTTCATAGTTTAAATCAGATTTTAAACTACCCGAATTAAAAACGCTGGTGGCATTACCATCAGAATTCAAATATAATTTTTTTCTATTATTATCTAATTCTTTAAGAGAATCAATATACTTCCATTGATTTGAGCCTAAAACATAGTATGCGATTTGTTTTTTAAGGAATTCGGGTTTCTCTCCGTCTTTCATTGTCCAATCATACCACTCTTTATGAACATTTTTTATATCAAGTAGACTTTCTTCACCAAAATCAAGACCGCCAACTTCTCTTTTTGGTTTACGTGTACCAGCATGATCCCATGGTCCAATTATAAGATAATGATTTTTACGTCCTTTTGATGAACCGAGTTTCATATGCTGATGAAAGTATTCCAAAGCACCTGGTTGATCACCATCATAGTGTCCAGTTATGGTTAAAATAGGTAATTTGAATTTCTTAAAATCTTTATCTGTCGGATTATAGCTATCCCAAAATTCACCCTGCTCTGGATTGTCCATCCATACATTAAATTTTGTAGTTGAATTATTCGCTAATTTCGGTAGATCAGCGTACGGAAGGTGGTTTTTATACATTTGAAAGTATATAGATGACCAATATTTACTCTCGCCAAATAAATTAAAATTTGCAATCTTGTCACTAGTAAGCGTCATCCACTGAATCCAATAAGGTGAAGTGATATTACCACGTATTGGTACATCAACGCCCATAAAACAAGAAGCAACTGGAACTATAGTCTTAAGGTGTGACGGAAATTCTTTTGCAGTAGCCCATTGATCATATCCACCATAGGAACCGCCCCACATAGCCACTTGACCATCAGACCAATCTTGTTTCCCAAGCCATTCAACGATATCATGTCCATCATTTGCTTCTTGAAGCATTGGATTAAACTCACCTTCTGAATTTCCTCTACCTCGAACATCTACTACAGCAAAAATGTAACCATTTTGTGCATAATACCAGGCAAAATCCTGATATGTGTCTGCATTATATGGTGTCAAACAAAGTATGACAGGCAACTTATCTTTTAACCCACGCTCCTGATATATGGTCGCATTCACTTTAACACCATCACGTAATGGAATTTTGATTCCCCATTTTATTTCAACTTCTTTTGATTTTGAGGCATCGGTGCCTGTTGCAAAACCGAAATTAAACATCTGAATAATGAGTACTAACCAAACCCAGGTTTTATTAACAAGCGGCATAAAATTTTCAGATGATCTCATTTTTAATAGTCTATTATTAAACATGCTCACCTCTTTTCATCCGTTTCAGTTGGTGACACCTCCATAGAACTGATAATTGGCGCAATTGGAAGCGCGTCAAGATCAACAACTTTACCTTCTTTAATCACCATGTCTATTTTGCGATAATTTTTTGCACTTTTAAGTGGGTTTGCGTTAAGAAGAACCATATCAGCAATTTTGCCAGATTCTAAAGTCCCAATTTCATCTTCTAATTCATAGGCTTGAGCAATATGACTGGTAGCAGATTTTAAAATTTCCATTGGCTTCATACCTCGCTCCTCAAAAGCAAGTAGCGCATTAAAATGTCCCTCACCAAGTTTCGTTCGTGGATCAATTAAGACAGATGGATTATCTGATTCCGCAGTCAATACTGGATTTTGAATACCGGCATCGGTTGAAACTAACAAAATAACACCTGCCTTAATCATATTCTCATGATTAGTCTTTTGAATTTTCATGTAGGGTGTTAGAGTACTACTAGGTGCATGCTCAATTAACGCATCCAAACGCTTTTGCGTTATAGCTAAAGCAGAGATAGCTACATTTCTATCAACTAACTTTTGAATAGTTTCATCAGGTATAGGAGTTGTAGGCCCTGATATACCGCCATGTGTAACAATATCAACCCCAGCTTCAATCGCCATATCTAAACTCTCAACCGAGGTCGTGTGAGTTTGTACGGTCATTCCAGCTCTATGGCCTTCTTCAACAATAACCCGCTGGACACGTTCAGAAAATGAAATAAAATTCATATCTTTATGTCCGCTAGCTCCATACTTGAGAAAATCCATGCTCTTAGTTGTATAGTCTTTGATAATCGATCGTACTTCATTAGGAGTCATCCAAAGTAATGAACGACCTGTATTTTCTACCCATGCGTCTTCAATGCGTTTTACAAAAGCCTTGCTCACATATGGTGCTGCTTGGGCACGAAAATCTGCTGACAATGGACCATCAAATCCAATTATGTTTCCAGCAAGGTAAATTCTGCTCCCTGGTACCTGACCGTCATTAATCATATCTCTAGCTTGCACCAGTGCGGCCCTCGGACCCCAAGTATCAAATACTGTTGTCTGACCGGTCTTTAATGCAATTTGGGCCGCTTCAATTACTATCTCATGATAGCGATCTTCATGTTTTATCAATGTTTCTAAATCAATATTTAAAAACAAATGAAGGTTCGCATCCATCAAACCTGGTATTAAGAATTTACCTCTTGCCTTAATCTCGTTAAAGTTAGCAGGGATTCTTATATCCTTCTTTTTACCAACTGCTTTAATTATCCCATTTTCTATCAGGATGGTTCCATTGGGGATTGGAGTTTTTCCTGTTCCATCAATTATCGTCGCACCAACAATAGCCAAGCGATCATTTGATTTACCATATAAAAAACCAATTAGAATCAGAAAAATAAAGGTTAGTTTAGTTATTCCTCTATTCATAATTAATCCCTTTCAATGCTTTCAATTATTTATGGACCTTGAATCTTGACGCAATGCATCCTCATTAATCCAAGGACGATCTCCATATTTTTTCTTTTCAGGCCAGATTTCATCTAAATTAAATCCATCATATAAAATCCCACCTTTCATCACATACTTTATGTCTAGTGTATTTTTTATATCATCCAATGGATTTGAATTCAACACAATTAAATCGGCAAGTTTTCCATTTGCCAATGAACCAATATCATTTTGTGCACCTAAGAAATAAGCTCCTTCGTTTGTTCCTAATTCTAATGCACCCATGGGTCCCATTGCTGAGGCAGCCACCCAGACCTCCCAATGCGATGCAATCCCATGCTGCTGACCATGAGATCCAATTGCTCCATGTCCACCTTCTTCCATGATATCTGCCAATACCTGTGCTAAAAAAGGATAACTATAGTCTGTATCAACTCTCAGTTCACGTCTACGACTATGCGGAATTAGCTGCTGCCAAGGCATCCACAATCTTAATTTTTCATCTTTCCAAACTTCTGATTGTGCAAAAAAGTATTCATCATTCCACGGGCCTGATCCACCAACCATAAAGGTAGGAGAATACACAGTTTTTGCTTTACCAAAAAATTTTGCAGCATCCGAATACATTGGCATATAACTAATCGGGTGCTCCCACGCAGTTTGCCCATCCATGATCATAGATAAATTATAATGTAAGTCTGAACCCTCAGAAGTAACCATTAGCCCATACTTTCGTGCAATGTCTGATACCCACTGCCGTTGCTTTCTTTGAGGCTGCATATACTGTTTTAGTGATACAGCTCCCCACGAAGAAAGACGTCTAATATTATCTTCAGTTATTTTATAACTCGTTAATTCATTTTGTCTGGGGCCATCTCCTGCGTATAAAGGATCCCCGGTGCTATAAGTGCGAGAACCAATAAGTGCACCAGATTCAATCATTTCCGCAGCCGGAAAGACATCTTGGGACCACATTGAATTATCCAGATTTGAAGTAACGCCGTATGCCAATGGCACTGATGCCTCAAATGTTTTCATTGGGATAATTCCACGATATTCCCTATAAAAATGTGAATGCATATCAATTAATCCTGGGATAATTGTTTTACCTCGCAAATCAACAATTTTATCCGCATTAGATTTATCACATTTACCTAAACAGGCAATCCTTCCTTTTTTTATTACTATATCACCCTCATCAATAACCTTTCGGTTATCCATGGTAAGGATTCGGGCACCCGAAAGAACAATCGTACCTTGCGGGATATTTCTTGGTATAACAAGATTAATATCATGAGTTTCTTTATTTGAAGATTCAATATTATAGGTAAAATATTGTGAGCCGCTTCCAAATTGTACGGTAGTTTCATTGAGCCAACTTGGATGTATACCTCCTTCTTCACTCAATTTTTTTACTGGTAAGGCACCCTTGCCATCTTTTTTATCTATAGCTATTGGGCTTGAAAAAAGACCCTCAAATGGCATTGGCACAAGATAAATATTATCACCTTCATTGAACGTAACCCATTTTGATTCCGGAGATATCATGACTTCGTCTGCATGTGGGAAAGTAAAATGTGTTCGCTTATCCTTTCCTTTATTATTTACTGAAATCAATCTAGTTGAATCAGATCTTCCTACACCCATTTGAGGAAAAAATATTCTGTTATTTTTCCCAAATGATGGTCGAACAAATTGGGATCTTGCAAATGAAACTGGTACTGGAACTCTTGCGATTTCTTTAAACTTACCTCCTGAAGAAGAAATGGTAAGGATATCATAGTATGGATTATCGATCATAGTCCTTGTTCTCGCGGTAGCGCCAGAACCTCTAACAAGCGCTATCTGTTTACCATCAGAACTCCAAGTAGGATGTATATATTCTCCATATATATTTGATAAACGTGTAGGAGAACCACCTGTAGAACGTACTTTCCATAAATGACCGCCTCCAGTTTCATCAACACTAACAAATGCTATCCATTTACCATCTGGTGAAAAAGCAGGTGTATATTCAAATTCACGAAAATTATCATTAGTTAATCTTTTTGGTGTTCCATTTGGAAGAGACATAAGATATATTTTACCCACAGCTTGGAATGCAACAGCACTGCCATTCGGGGCACCAACATGGTATCGGGTGAATTGCACCTTAAATGGCTCATCAGAGATATCAAATTGCTTATAAGCCTGCTCAGAAATTGTTCTTTTTACACTGGCAGTAAAGGGGATTGTTTTAATTTTCCCAGATTTAACATTCAAACGCCTTAACTTACCACCTTGGGATAAAATGATAGAATTACCTTTTGCATCCCAACTATATGCTGGTAAAACTCTTATGGTTTTCATTCCTTCGGTCATATCCTGTTCAATAGGGTCCATAATTACTCGTTCATCCCCAGTTAATAAATCGCGGAGCCATAATGCGGTTCGAGGGCCAAATTCATGACCTTTCCAAGTAATAGTACCATCAGGAATACGTCTTGCAAATGCCAGCCATCGACCATCAGGTGAAATCTCAGGAGCATATGCCCCTCCAGAGGAAAGTCTTAATTGTCTTGTAGGAGCACCACTTGTAACTGGGGTGATCTCTCCTGTGTCAAATTCATATCTTTGTATATTGATGGCACCTTGAAGTATATCACTAACATTCCAGGCAACTGTTTGTCCAGGCGTTCTTAAATGAAAATATAGATATTTTCCATCTTCAGAAACGGATGGCCATTTTGCACCTTGAAGTTCTTTACCGCCTATCTTTATTCCTTTACCTCCATTACGATGGTACATATAAATGCCCGAATCTCTACCTCGGGACGGGCCTCTAACTACTGACTGCCTTGATACAATAATATATTCGCTATCCGGTGTCCAGGTTGGATGGCTTGCACGTAAATTTAAATCTTCAAATATAGATCTGGGGTTTGATCCATCAGCATCCATTATCCAAAGGTTATTTTGACCAGCTCGATCAGAGATAAATGCAATTGATTTACCATCTGGAGAATAACGTGGATGATAATTGATAGCTACACCGGTTTCCTGTGTAAGCACGCTTGCTTTACCACCTTTTGAAGGAACTCTATAGATATGAGCCAATAGATCAAAAACTATCCATTTTCCATTTGGTGAAATATCTACAGACATCCAAGTCCCTTCATTGGTCTGGAAAGATATATCTCGCGTTTTGCCTCTGGCTAAGGTTACATCCCATTCTTCCACATTATCTTGAGCTAGCAAATATGTGGGAAATAATAATACAACTATTAAAAAGTTGATTGCTTGTTTGTTTATTCTCATATCTATACTCCTTCTAATTTCAGCTGAGTAATTTTACCAATTATTCTAGGTATTTAATTATTTTTTCTTTTGAATTTTATATTTTTTGTCCGACCAGTATTTAGCATAAATCCGTTGTAATTCTTTTCAAACTCCAGCGTTATCCATTTATCTTTTTTAAATGTAAAAGGACCTGCTGGATTTAAACTTACGGGATCCAAATAACGAATTTGGCATGTCAATGTGTCCTTTTTCATATTAAAATGATACGATGTTTCCAGTTCTGGTGAAAAGAACGTACCACTAAATTTGGAAAGTTGCTTATTATCCATTCTAAAATCAGTTTCATCTAATTCACTGGTAGAAACCTCCTCTTCATTTATCTCAAAATCTGGATCAGCTAATATATCAGCCAAATAAATATCGCTGATTTTTTTAGCCAAATTACCTGGTTTCATTGAAAACAAATTAGTAAGAATTATAACCGAAAATCGCTGATCTGGGAACCGAAGCATATGTGTCCTAAATCCTAAAAAACCACCACTGTGACCAATTGTTTTTAGTCCCTTATACTCCCCGTGTACAAGACCAAAGGCATAATCAAGAGTATCCCCATTATTCAATATTCCTTTGGTGAGAATTGTCTCCATCAATTTTTCCCCAGATCCAATTTTATTGTTATAATAGTTTTTATCCCACAGAATCAAATCATCTATATTAGATAGCAGTCCACCTGAACCAACCAAGTCAAAACTACTATGTACCCTTTCAAGCACTGAATCATTTTTTACATAATAACTTTCTGCACGATTTTTTACGATCATATCACGGTTATCATGGAAATGAGTATCGTTCATCTCTAAAGGTTGGAAAAAATATTTTTTTGTGTAATCACGAATAGACATACCAGTCACTCTTTTTACGAGCACTGCCATCAAAAAATAACCAGAGTTAGAATACATGTATTCATCACCGGGATTGAAATTGAGCGCTTTTTGCCTTGCAATGAGATTAATTATTTCTTGTTCATCCATAGAATCTGCATAAGATCGTCCTTTTAAAGTCCATAGGTTTAAGTAATCTCGCAGTCCACTTGTATGGTGGATTAAATTTCGTATTGTAATTTTGAAACCATAATCAGGAATCTCAGGAAAGTATTTTCGGATATCATCATCCAATGATATTTTACCTTGCTCCTCTAAAAGTGCCATTGCCATCGCAGTAAATTGTTTGGATACAGATGCTAAATAAAAAACGGAGTTGGAAGCATTGGGATAATCGTAATCCAAGTTTCCATAACCAAAACCTCCTTTATATAAAATATTTCCATTTTTAATTATAGCAAAAGAACCACCGGGTGAATTGTTTTTATTCCATTCTGAAAAAAGATTATCTACTGCATTTTTTTCCTGATTACCCTCACAGCCAATTAAAACTAGAGTTAAATAAAAGAATGTTCTTTTAATAATCATTAATTAATCCTTTTTTAATTCAACCCAATGAGTTAGTGCATTGCGGACACGCTTTTCTGGGACAGGTACCGCAATTAATGCGCCGTTCAATTTATTTTGGCGATACTTAACATCAAGCCTGAGCTTATATTTGACACGATTTACATCATCTGTGCCAAGATCACCTTGAAACTCACCATTAAGGAAATTATTTTCAAAACTTAGTTTATTTAATACTGACCAGGGTTGGTCATCAATTCGAATAAAAGCATAGCCTGATTTATCAATTTTTAAATTGACCCTTTTTCCCCCATTATAGGTTTGTACTGCCCCAGACCATATACCGTTAAGTTTCTTTTCTTTAATGCTATTAGGACCTATATCCTTAGCTTTTTCATCTTCTGTATTTGAAGTGATTTGACTAGGGGCTTCAAACTGCTTCGGAAATAAATGCTCCAAAATCTTATTTTCTAATTCCGTAACTAATGACGTATACTTATTACATAGAATCACAATAGCAACATCTTGATCAGGCAATAAAACCAACTGGGTACGTACACCACCCATTCCTCCACCATGACCTACAATTTTCAATCCTTTATTGTTTTTTCTTACTGTCCATCCTAAACCATAGCCAAATTCTTTTCTTGAAATATTTCCTTGAGGTCGCGCATAACTTTCGTTCGCCATAATGTCTATAGATTTAGTGGTAATAATCTGACGCTGTTCTGGAAGGTTATTTTTCAAATGAAACATCCCAAAGCGAACAAGATCATGTGCACTTGAGAACACTGCAGAAGCACCCGGATGATCAAAATCATAGAAAGGAATAGGTTCATTTTCAGGGTTATATCTAACAGCAGCATACTTTTCAAGACCTGGGCCAATATCTACCGTTGTATGATTAAGTCCTAAGGGTAAAAACACTTCATTTCGCATAAAATCAATATATGAGCGACCAGAAGTTCTCTCAATGATATAATCTAATATTCCAAATCCTAAGTTAGAATACTGCCATCTCTCCCCAGGCTTTGTAACAAGATTACCATATCTCATGATAGTTATATCCATGGGTGGTCTTGTATAAGGCTCATCTTCATAAAAAAACTGGTAATGAAGTGGAAGCCCAGAACTGTGATCCAACAAACGCCTAACCGTAGCACCTTTGGCATTAAAGGAATGTCCATTGAGTTGAGCTGAACCAAGGTAATTATTTGCAGGATCATCTATATCAATTAATCCTTTTTCAACAAGAACCATTATTCCCGTGGCCGTAATTGGTTTGGAAATTGAAGCCAATGAATACATCGTATGAGGAGTAGCTGGAATTTGGTTTTCACGATCAGCCATGCCCCAGGCTTCTTCCCAAATAATTTTACCATCTTTTGCCACCGCTATAGCTAAAGAAGGCAGGTTGCGATCTACAATTTCCTTTTGTATGTAAGAGGCCAAACCATTGAATTCAGATGGCCTAGAATAATTTTGCGCAAAAATAAAACTATTTAGTTGAAGACCAATGAATATACTAAGTATTATTGTGTTTGATTTGTTTATCCAATTAAAAATCTTCATGATCATTCCTAATTATTTTACCTGGCAAATTACCTGTAAGCTCACCTCGATCAACCGTAAAGTTTCCATTTATAATTACATATTCGATACCTTTCGAATATAGGTCTGGGTTTAAAACAGTTGCATTATCCCTAATATTATTGAAATCAATTATTGTTATATCAGCAGCAAAACCCTCCTTTAAATATCCTCGATCTTTTAGCCCAACAACACTTGCAGGAAGACCAGTCATTGAACGAATTGCAAATGGTAAAGTGGTTGTATTCAAATCTTTAACATACCGAGCTATGCGACGTGTAAATGCCCCAAAATGACGCGGGTGTGCACCCGGTTCTGATTGGAACCCCTCTCTATCTTTAACGCCGCTAACTGCCGCATCAGAACTTGTAATGGTATAATCTTGTTTATAGTAATTAGTTACATCCATATCATTTATACCATAACCTCGTGTCCATGCGCCACCAATTACTTCCTTATATCCATTTAATGCCATGTAAACAACTACTTCTTGATAAGTAGTATTTCGATCATTAGCAATTTGCTGTAATGTTTTTCCTACAAAATCTTTATCCGGATAGTCTACAACTACAACCCTATCTTGCCCGCCATTATGATCAACGATCCAAGAAATATCTCTTTTAATTATTTCACGTTTTTTAGAATCAGCCCAATTACGTTTTAAATTATTCCTAGAATTTTTGAACAGACCTTCTTCACTCCATTTTGGGTCATCTCTTCCACCAACTATAGAAACATTTTTATCTATCAAAGACCATTTCGGTATCATTGGTCTCGCTCCACCTCCAAATGTTTCATATGGATATACATCAATAAATACCTGTAGGCCTTCATCTCGAGCATTATTTATTATTTGAATATCATGAGAAGACCTTCCAAAAGAAGATCTCCCTCTTGCTTTATGATGACTACCCACTACCCGAATTCCAGTAGCGCGAGCTATTTGTATTGTTTCTTCCAAAGCCTGTAAACCATCAATAGGCCAACCTTTGGCTGTACTTGGCAACTGGGAAAGCGGCATTATGGCTTCATTCCGCTGATGTGCGATATAAAAACCATTATAGTCTGAAATAACCTTTCCTAGAGCAATAATTTCTTCCGTATTACTAAAACGTGCAGGTCGATATTCAAGCCCCGCACCCATTCCAAAAGCACCCATTTCTAATCCTTCTTTAAGCAGGACTTTCATTCGTTTAATCTCATCCTGAGTGGCCAATCGTTCGTAATCATCTCCCATAACCTCACGGCGGATAGTACTATGGCCTACCATTAAAATAAAATTCATGCCATGGCCTTTACTATTTAAAGCTTCCATTTCTTTGCTCAATGGCCAAATTGTATTTCTCCCATCTGCCCCTCCTAATACAGTTGTAAGTCCTTGACTAGTTAAGCTCTTTGCCATACGAGGTTCAATAAAATCTGAAGTCATCGCCCTATCAGCATGAGAATGAAGATCTATAAATCCTGGTGTAACATAAAGTCCTGTTGCATCAATATCCCGATTTGCTTTTTGATTTTTAAGATTCTTTATAGCAACAATTTTGCCATTCGATACCCCAATATCTGACTGAAACCACGGATTTCCTGTACCATCAATTAATCTTCCATTGCGAATAATTAAATCGTATAATTCTTGTCCTTGTAACTCAATACCTGAGAATGAAATAATTATAATAAATGAATGAATTATTTTACTAAGATTTACTGGTCTTTTTATCATTTGGCTCATTCCTTTATTTTAATTCTCCAATTATTACTGGAAGTTTTACATGGGAGGAAATACTTCCACCACGATGCATTTTAATTACTTGCCCGCTATTATTTGAAATTGGTGTAAATGTATCCGCATCCGCTCCAGCAATTGCTATTCGAATACGATGACCTTTACGTATTAATACAGAAATTGGCCACATATAAAAACTAAGGTTAGTGACTTCTCCAGGAGAGATTAATTCCGCATCTAAACGATTGTAGGAATGATAAGGTAAATCATTCACAAAGTATGGATTGGGTGTAATTTTTCTGTGTATCATTCGAATTCCACCTTCTGTTAAATAGTGGCTTTTTCCATTTGGATCAACATCTTCTAAATAAACAAATATCATCCCATCATCATGATTTATTGAAAGGTTTATTTCTATAATTGGATATCCTGTGATCTGCAGGTCCTTATTTAGAGGTTCAGTGGTATAAATCAACATTCTATTATCCATTTCTTGACGATCATCTAATTTAAGAATGGGTTTACCCATTTGGGCAAACCAACGATTGTATACACCAGTTGATACCTTATCATCAACAATATACTCATCAATTCCTAATTCCACTGTTTTCTGCGAAACCAAACTATTACCTTTATCCATATAAAAATTCTGATATGTGAAGTCTGCAGGTGGCCACTGATTAGAAGTATGATATTTTTCTTCTCCAAGATTAAAAAAACGAATCGGCGCCCAATCACTTACTTCATTTAATTTACCTTTTAGATGATAATCAAAAAAAATTCTTCTTAATTCAAATTGATCTAATTCACTTGGTTGCGGAGAAAGGGGTGTATCACTAACAGTATATGGGCTAGCATGGTAGGCTCCACCATGCGTTGAAGCCATTAAAATTAAATTTTGGGGATTATTGAAGTTCTGGAATCTCAATAATGCTCCATCTGCTGTACCTGCATCTAACCAACTTGCAAATACCAACATAGGAATATTTGATTTTCCAATTTCATTCCGCCAATAAATTGGTCCAATATCTGCCCATGTTTCCCCGCCACTAATTTCGTCATCTCGATATTCAGCTGCCAAAGCTTTTTGAAAAACATTCGGATTTGAAGCGTGCTCTGAAATTGCAGATTCAAATAAAATTTTATCCTTATTAACTGGCCGAACACTCACTCCGAGTTTTTTTACATTATTATTATCAAAGTCTCCAACCCTTTCTCCCCACTGTTTAATAAAGCCTGTGGCTATTGCACCATATGGCCTAACGGGACTCGAATAGATATCAAAATCTGACCATCCAGGGATTACTGCTTTTACTGCTGAGTGATTAACAGCAGCTAGTAATTCTGCAGTGGTTCCTGTATATGATGTACCATAAGCCCCAACATTACCATCAGACCAATTCTGCGAAATCACCCATTCTACAATATCGTATCCATCGAGTACCTCCTTTTTCCCATATTCAGTTGGACGGGTTCCAAAAGAAGCACCACTTCCTCTTGCATCAACCTTTACCAATACATAATCATTAGACAAAAAGTGTTTATCTAAAGGGCTAAGGGTGGAAATCATTTCTCCAGTTTTCCCATCTTGGATACCACGCCGATATCGCGTTATAATGAGTAAAGCTGGATATTTTGAATTTGAATGGTTATCAGGTTTGTAAATGTCCGCTGCTAATTTTGTGCCGTCTTTTGTTACAATATAATCTGAACTTAAACTTTGAGCACAAATATCTCCTAAAATCAAATTGGGGGTAAATACAATAACTAAAACATAGAAATATAAATGATAAATTAATTTTTTATATTTAATCATAGATTAGTTTTTTACCATTTTCACTTCTGGATAATTGAATTCTGGTCCATTCAATAAATCTAAAGGATTTCCTTTTAAATAATGGTTGAAAAATGCAACGGTTAAAGCATTAATTATTTTATGTGCTCTTTTAGCCGGCAAATCACCTGCAGAGTTAGGATAGAATAAAACTAAGTCAGAAAAATGACCATGGTTGGCTCCATCAATTGTTATATCATACCAATCATTGGTAGATTTTTCTTTTAATTGTGCATCTTTAGTTTCAACTATTTCAATTAAATCATTCATCATCCTTTGGTTTTTTTCTGTTTCTTTATCATTCTTCCCTTTAGGAGCTTCTGGAACATCACCGTTATGAAATAGCATAAATGGAGTTGTTATTATTTCTTGATCTGCTTTACCAAATAATTGGCCATCATGGTCAATAACAGCCTTAACACGTTTATCATCAATGGCTGTTTGAATTGAAGCAGCACCGCCAAAAGACCAACCATAAAGACCAATATTGTCAAGATCTAAAATGTTTTTAAAATGCCCATTATTATTTAAAGTAATGGTTTTTTCGATAACAAATCCTATATCTGCTACCCATTGTGGAAAATGAAATTCATCAAGGTATTTCCAATATTTTAGAGCATCCCTTTTGAAATCTCCAGTTGGTGGGGGGGATAATAATGTATCTTTTAATACACTTGATCCATTTGGCAGAAACTGAGTTTTATTAAATCCGTTGTGTCCAATTGAAAATACTACATAGCCATGGCTTGCCAATTCCTCTGTGGTAAATGTACTTGTAAAGCGAGTCCAACTACCTCCATGATTATAAATTAATACTGGAAATGGTTTTATTGTTTTTAATGGTGGAGCATTATTTAATGCATTGGTTTTTACATGTTGGACCATATTGAATTCAGTATAAGAACCAAACTCATTCTGATTTGTGATATACTTTGCTTTCTGGCCGGTATTTTTATCGGTGGGGTACCATACACGGATATTTACATTTCGGAAATCATCTTTGTTTTTGGTAAATATTTCTTCTCGCGACTTATCAGTCCAAAAATATTCTTTCATACCAATGCTATACTTCCCACTTGGATCAGGAAAAGGATATTCAGGTATTATGGATGGTTCAGAAATAATAGGTAAATCTGGTAGAGGATTATCCAGTTTGATAAATTTTAAATGTTTAACCCTGCCTCCGTTTAATATGAATCCAGTTACTATATCATCTTCTTTTTGGATACTAAGGCTGGAAAAGAACCATTTATCTCCCATATACTGATTCTTGAAAATCGGTTTAAGCTCAATTTCCCCATGACGAATATGGCTTGCAATCAATCCATTACTTTTGGGTGAGATTGTATATAAAGCTTCTAATTCCGGACTATAATATTTCCCCTTTAATTTTTTTAGCTCACTTTCGGAAACTGTAAATGGATCCGTTTGAACACCCTTACCAGATTCCAGACCATCTTCGTTAAAAATAATAAAATAATTATCCGAAGAATTATTCCCAATTTTGAATTCTAAAAAAATTTTCAAATCTTTAACCCAAAACTTATTTTCTCCAACTGGAGCTAAACGCACTGGATCTTTATTTTCAAATTTTGCATAAACGGATGACCACCGTTTATATAATTCGACTTCTACACCTGTATCAATTTTATATCTACTAATTATTGAATTAAGTAATTTATCATCCACTACTATTGTTTCAGGTTCATTTCTATTTGCCGCTTCGCTGTATTGACTGAACTCTTTTTCAAATAATAAATCTGCAATTTTATAGGCTCTACCGCTTGGTCCAGCAGTTGCTAAGTTTGTTAAGACAACTATTCCCACCTCTTTATCTGGGAACCAAACCACATGTGACCTAAAACCAGCATCGGCCCCGCCATGACTCACTGTCTTTAATCCTTTATAATCGCCAATTACCACACCATGAGCATATGAAATCTTTTCCTCATTATTTAAAATGCCCTGAGTTAACAACTCATCTAATAATTCAGGCCCACCAACACGCTTATGGCGGAAATTATCTAACCATTTAGCCAGATCCTTCGCAGTTGTAAAGAGGCTTGTTGCTCCAACGTTTGCATAGCTTAAAACTGATTTTTTCAACTCACCTTCGATTTCCTTATAGGAGTACGAGCGATCATCTACAATATGCTCATGGTCATCATGAAAATGTGTTGAATTCATACCTAGGGGTCCAAAAATTCTTTCGCTTGAAAATTCTGCTAAAGTTTTTCCAGAAACTTCTTCAACAACTTGTCCAAGTAAAGTGTAATTCATATTGGAATATAAATACTGCGTATTGGGCTCAAAATTGAGTTCCTTTTGCCTTTTAATAAGCTGTAAAACATGTTCCGTTGTAATAACATCGTCTAATCGCCAGCCGCCTATGGCTAACAATTCCCATTGATCTCTGATTCCACTTGTCATCTGTATCATCTGCCGGATAGTGACAGGATGATTGAATTTGGGAACATATGGCAAATATTTCTGAACCTCATTATCAAGATCTAATTTTCCATCATAAGCAAGGAGCATTACTGACATTGCAGCAAACTGTTTAGATACTGAGGCAACATGAAAAATTGTATTTTCATTAATAGGTAAATCGTATTCAACCTGTGCACTGCCATATTGCCTACTATATTCAATTTTACCTTTTCGGATAACTGCCACTGAAGCACCAGGGCTATCTTTCGCCGACAAATCTTTAAAGATTCGGTCTATATTCTTCGTTAATGTATTTTGCCTCACATTTTCACAAGCAAAAGCGTTGAAGAAAAATGCGAACAAAAATAAAAAAACTAAATCACCTTTATATTTTATCATCAATCGCCTTTTTTGTGCTTAGTTGTAGTCCTCTATTACTTTTGTAGATGGACGACGTGATTTTTGAATTCGTTTAGCATTAGTTTCATTCGTTCTTATCACTCTTAAAATATTTTCTCCTGCAAGTTTTTTAAGATCTTCATCAGGCCAACCTTTTTGTATTAATGCAACAAAAAGATTTGGGTATTTTGATACATCTTCCAAACCGATGGGCATATCCGCACTTCCATAATAATCGCTACCAATTCCAACATGATCAATACCTACTAAATCTCTCACATATTCAATATGCTCAACAACATGACCAACATTTGCTTTTGGCGATTCAGCTGCAAGGGCCTCAAGACATTCAGAGGTATTGCATCCTTTGATAGTTTTATCACCTGCTTCAATGAAATCAGCAGCTTCTTGGGAAACAAAAAATGGAATGAAAGACAGCATCACGACTCCGCCATTATCCTTTAAACGTACGAGAATTGAATCTGGTACATTACGCGCATGGCTTGTAAGACTACGTGCATTAGAATGTGAAAAAATAACTGGAGATTCTGTTACATTAAGGACATCACTCATGGCTTTGGGGCTAACATGTGACAAATCAATCAGCATGCCTAACCGATTCATTTCAGCAACTACTTCATTCCCGAATTCAGTAAGACCATCATTTTTTGGCTCATCCATTACAGCATCCACCCAATCTAATGTAACATTATGTGACAACGTCATATATCGAACGCCTAACCTGTAATATATTCGCAGTGCACCCAAAGAGTTTTCTATAGCATGGGCACCTTCAATACCAATAAGGGATGCGATTTTTCCTCTTTTAAATGAATTGATAATATCGTCAGCAGTTAAGGCTAGCTCTAAATCATCTGGATATAATTCAATCATCCTATGTGCAATATCGATTTGCTCAAGCTGCATTTTAGCATAGCCAAATTCTTCAACCTCTCCAGGAATAAATACAGACCAAAACTGCCCACCTACCATACCTTCTCTCAATCGTGGAATATCTGTATCTCCGTCCAAATTTTTCTTTAGGTCAAATTCATATATATCACGAGGCGCTTGCTTTCTATTTCGGATTGTCCAAGCTACATCATTATGAGTATCTATTAATGGGGTACTACTTAATATTTTTTTTGCACGTTTAAACGCATCATCTTCAGAAATATTTTTTGATGGATTTTCTGATGAACATCCATATATAATAATGAAAAATGGAAGTAGGTATTTCATTTTTTGCTCCTTTTATTGATTTGGATCCCAATGATCAAATACATAGCGTAATCCACGGGAAAGAGCACTAGCTCCAACTGACGTGTGAGTTTCATCTGGCATATTATGGCAGTGAATTTTTAGGTTTTTATAACCACGCAATTTCAACTTATCAACAAACACTGGGGTAATCTCTGCCATTTTTGGCCAACCATATTTATCATATCCTTTAGCAATGGTTTTATACATTTCAGCCATTGGACCGCCCACATTAAGAACCTGCTGGAGTATTTTTTTTAATTCTTCACTTGTTTCAAGGCCACCAGCCGTGACAAACACTTTTGCATTAATATCATTATGATTTTGAGCAAAGTGAGATTCCCATTTCCAAACCTCTTCTTGATTCCACCAGATGGAAGGACTTATGATCACATAACGCTGAAAAGTCTCTGGCTGATTAAGTAACACCCAGCTAGGGAAAAGACCTCCCAATGAAATCCCAGCAATGGTTGCGTCATTTGGGTCCACGGAATAGTTAGATTCAATTAATGGTTTTAATTCCTCTTGAAGAAATTTTAAAAAGTCTGAGCCGCCACCACTCTCTACCGTTCCTGTTGGATCTATTGATACTTTAGTCATAGCCTCTAATTCTCCACCAGCTGTTGGAGTATAATCTCTCCAACGTTTTGCCATAGTTTCCGTAAAACCGTTATCTACTGCATAGCCGATACCGATTATATATGCCGGTGGCAATTCCATTCCTAATGCCATCATCCGCTGTACTTCCATTGTCATTCCAAATAAACCATTTCCATCCAACACGTAAATTACCGGGTACTTCTTATCGGGTTCCAGTGGAAATGGTTTTGCAACAAATATTCGAAAAGTTTCATCTACAGATTTGGACTTCAAATCAAAATGCTCTGCCTCATGAAGACCCGTCATTTTGACTGGTGTTTGAGCAATAATTGATCCTAGCAAAAATATGGTTAAAAAGATTCTTTTCATTTTTATATCCTTATTATTTATTAATATTTTTTCTTTTTTTCATCTTTGAAAAAATAATCCAGCCTAAACCTAATATAAATATAAGACTTATTTGTGTCTTATAATGGAGACTTGAAATAAGTATGATTTTAAATAAAGGCCAATCAGGTGCTTGTATTTTCTTTATCCATATCAAACCATCCATATCAGAAGTATAGTTAATTTTAAAATCACTTTTTAGACCTTCAAGCGCAAAAGGTTGCTTTGTAAATAATTCAGGATAATCTTCAGCCGTTAAAGCAGATGATTGAAGATCAAGAAAGAAATCTTTTTCACTCGCTTTACTTAATAAATCTCCAAGTTTTGAGCTGCTCTCTATTTTTGAATATCCAATATCTAGATTCAGATCATTATAGATTAAAATAGTTGAACCGGATTCAGCGAATGGAATAATTGTATAAACTTTTGAGCCCAATGCATCTTTTAAACGTTCTCCTACAGTTGGACCAACAGCGAGATTTTTGAATTCACCATATTCACTAATCACATTATCTTGACTATCATAATAAACATGAGAAAGATGACCCCAGATCAGTATTTTGTTATTTGGTATTGTTTGAATAAGATCCATCGTATTTATAAAGCCTAAGGAATCACGGACTACTTTATAACGACTCATATTAAACCCGCCTAACTCATCACATAAAGCCAAAGAAGCTCTAAAACTTTTTGGCATTGTTTTTAATATTATATCATGGGGTATATTCGGATACTGCTTCTTTATCTCCGGCGCTACTGAATCCACCCATTCTTCAAATAAATCAATTGCTGATAGCACTTTTTGATAATCTGAAGATTCATATTTTATACAATGATTGGATATTGGAGACATTGCAGCTACCCAATCCTCTAAAATAAAATTTTGCGGAGGATCAGAATAACGCATGAGTCTTTCAGCTAGTAATTTAAATGCTTTCTCATTTTTAGTTCCCTGTCCAATACCTTGCTGCACATCATATGCTGTAATATATAATGGATTAGTGCTTTGAAGTGTTGAAGCTTGATATTCAATTAGTTTTTGTACTTCAGGTGTATTCCAAATAAAAGGGAATGAAGAAAGTGCTTCTGTAAAATCAGATTCATTTTTTTCGGAAGAAAATAGTATATCTTGCGTTACCCAATAATCCGTAGCTCCTCCTTCCATAGCAATGACATTAAAATCATGATACTGATTAAGATATTTGATCATTCCTATTCGTAATAATGGAAATTCACGAGTCAAATGAATTGATTCACCTAGCAAAACAACATCTTTATCATTTACTATAGGAGATAAAAAAGAATATTGATTGTGATTTAGATAATCATCACTATCAATATCATTTATTATGTTTTGTAATGGCGTGACTTGACCATTTATATATTGTGAACTAAAAAAATAAAATAATAATAGAAAAACTCTGTTCATTAGAAAATCCTTCGAAAGTTAATTTTTTGTTAATTTAAAGCCTGATTGAGATCATTAATCAAATCAGACGCTGATTCAATCCCAACAGCTAAACGAATAAGTGATTTATCTATGCCTGATTCTAAAAGTTCATCATCACTAAGCAATGAATGAGATGTTTGCACAGGTCGAGTTACTAATGATTCTACTCCGCCCATACTCGCTGTACACATAGGAATTTTTAATTTGTTCATCACATTATCAGCTTCCTCAATACCGCCTTTTATAGTAAAGCTTAACATACCACCAAAACCACATAACAATTCTTTAGCTTTTTTATGACTAGGATCTGATTCAAGCCCTGGATAATTAACGTGCGAAACCATTTCATGATCATTTAAAAAAGTAGCGATCTTCATTGCATTACTACACTGTTTTTTTATTCTTAAGGATAATGTTTTCATGCCTCTTTGCAGTAAAAAACACGCGTTTGGATCAAGGCATCCTCCAAGATGATTTAATTTTGAATTAATCTTTTCCATATGAAGGTCATTACCAATAATGGCTCCTGCAACAATATCCGTATGCCCATTTAAATATTTTGTTGCAGAATGAAGTGAAATGTCGAAGCCTAGCTGAATCGGACAGAATAGTGCAGGACTAGCAAGCGTATTGTCAACCATTGAGATTAAACCATTTTCTTTTGCGAATGCGACGACCTTTTCTAATGGTGCAACTTCTATCAGAGGATTTGTTATTGTTTCCACATAAATGACTTTCGTATTTGATTTTAACTTAGAACCCCATTCAGTTGGATCCATTGCGTTAATAAAATCAAATTCAATACCATATTGCGGCAGGTCATGCTTAACATAATCGGCAGTACCCCCATATAATGTTTTATGGGCTAGTAGATGATCACCTGATTTAAGAAACGTTAAGAGCGATGTTGTAATTGCACTCATTCCAGATGATGTAACAAGCGCACGATCAGCACCTTCAAGGATAGCTAGTTTATCATGTAATACAATATGATTAGGTGTGTTATTTAATCTGATATATTTTAAATCATCATAATTTTTTTGACCAGAATATTCAAAAGTAGAGCTTTGGAATATTGGAACATTGGCTGCTCCTTCAATTTTTGGATCTGGCTCACCAGCATGAATAACTTTGGTATCAAATGACATATCTTTTGGTTTGGCCATATTTTACTCCTTGTTTCCCTTCTTTACATAAGTATCGAGCCAATTCGCTGTCTCCCATAACATATGCATTACCGATTCCCGGGCACGATACCCATGGCTTTCATGTGGCAGCATCACCAATTTGGCTGTGGCTCCATGTCCTTTTAAAGCATGGTAGTAACGCTTGCTCTGTACCGGAAAAGTACCAGAGTTATTATCAGCATCCCCATGGATAAGGAGAATTGGTTCATTCATTTTATGGGCATGCATGAAAGGAGACATGGAAAAATAAATTTCAGGTGCTTCCCAGAATGTACGTTGTTCCGATTGAAACCCAAATGGTGTCAAACTACGATTGTAGGCACCACTTCTGGCAATTCCTGCTTGAAAAATATCAGAATGGGTCAACAAATTTGCTGTCATGAATGCACCATAGGAGTGTCCTCCAATGGCGATTTGATCTTTTTTGGTGATATTTCTTTCCACCATAATATCTGCTGCCGCTTGTGCGCTGGCCACCAACTGTTTTACATAATTGTCATTGGGTTCCTCTGATCCTTCTCCAATAATCGGCATGGTAGCGCCTGAGAGTACTGCATAACCATATGACAGCATAATTAAGGGAGAAGTGGGACTGATTCGAGAGAACCGGTGAGGAGATCCCACTACCTGTGACGCTGCTTGAGCAGTTTTAAATTCCCTTGGATAGGCCCAAACCAACAAGGGCAATGGTCCATCTCCCGGCTGATGTCCCGGTGGCAAATATAAGGTGGCAGAAAGATCTATACCGTCATCCCGCTTATAGGTAAGCATTTCTTTATAAACATCCTTCATTTGAGGATAGGGATGTAAAAATGAAGTAACAGACTCCTTTTTACCGTTTTTTACGTCACGCCTATAATAGTTTGCGGGTTCATCTTTTGCTTCTCGACTCGTAAGAATCACTTCTCCTTTTTTATCCATGATTGAAACCACGCGTTCATAGTATGGGGGTTTACTCCGCCACAACCGTTTGGTCTCTTTCGTATCCATATTGAACTTATCTAAAAATGGTTTATCCCCTTCAGGTGAAGCGCCGATACCAGACATAAGTATAGTAACCCCGTCTTGTATATAAAGAACAGCTCGACCATATTCATTTAATACTGTTAAAGGCGATCCGGGATCATTATAACGATCTTCATATAAACGATCGATTATTTTTTCTGACCTACCCGTTTCTGGATTCACTCGCCAAGTTGTAGTCCTTCTTTCAGTCCACTTTCGATCGGAAACCAATGCAACAGATTCATTTCCCCAACGGATTCCACTATAACGTAATGGCAATTTGATTAAGGATTTTGGAGAACCATTAAATGGAGACTTTAATGTAAATACTTCATCTTGAAATGATACATCCACTCTAGGATCACCACCATCCAATGCTTCTGTAAAATAAATCTTGGATCCCACATCGGACCGCCAACCAAAAGATCGAGGGCCATCGATAACGGCATCTCTGCCAATGGGGATTGACTCAGCCAATGGCATATCTCTCAATGTATGTACATGTTTTCCATTTTTATTAATAATTTCAATCCGAGTTGGAAATCGGTAGACTGGAACCAAGTATGAAAAGGGCCGATGGATGGTTTCCATCAGAATATATTCTCCATCTGGCGATGGCTCCGCTCTACGAATAATTCCAGATCGTCCAATCTTTTTGGTTTTCCCTTTTAGAGAAACATGAACTATCTGTGCATGCATATAATATTCAAAGAGTGCTTCATCATGAGCATTGGTAAGGAGATCCTGATATGTCCGCGCTGGAGATTTTTGGCCCGCATTTTCCTGAATGACTGGCCCAGATGGAGTGGTTAGTTTTTCAGGTGGGTTTCCCCTCCCCTTCAAAATAGTTTTTGCCAACAATCCTTTGCTATCAGACAACCAATGATAGGCAGACCCATAAATGGCATTTAATGGTGTTTTTAATAATTGTTTTGCCTTCCCTGAACTCACATTGGCAATATATAATATTATCTCATTCCCTTTGGTAACAGCCATGGCGATATGATTTCCATCCGGTGCCCAGGTTACGTTAGAAATGCGTCCATTATTGGGTAGCCCTTTCACTTTTCTCTGTTTTCCGGATTGAATATCCTGAATTGCTAAGCCGATATAATAACTGGTTCTACTCCGTCCATTTGTCATAGGGTTAATACGAAGGCCCGCTAACCGCAACTCCGGTTGGGATAACTCTTTAATAGAAGGCAAACTGGACCGCTCCATTATGAGAATTTTGCTTTTGTCAGGACTCAGATTGACAAGCGGTGTTGCAGGTGCATCCACCAAATCTGCAATCGCCTTCGGGGGCATCCTATATCCATCATCTCCTATTAGAAGTGATGTGCTTACAATTAATAAGCTGCAATGAATTATTTTTTTAATTGGCTGTTTCTTCATTTATAATTCCATTTCATTTTATTTGGCGGGAATTGCTGGACGATGCCTTTTTGTCTTGTTAAGGCTTCAAGATCATCCAATTCAGAAGGTAAAAAATCAGTGAAATTTTCGTTCCCATTTTCAGTAACCACAATCGTGTCCTCATAGCGAAGGTATAGATTTTCTTTGGGTACCCACATCTGGGGATCAACGGAAAATACGTGACCTACTTTCAAAGGTCCATAGCGATAAGGGCCATCATCATGAACAGCCAAACCCACAGGATGAGATAATACACCTCCACCGGTCCTAACCATTTTTTCTGCCGCTTCTTTATAGATTTGCTTTGAAAATTTATAATCCTTCATAATGGGTTTCATTCGCTCTCTGGCTTCATCTAATATTTCATCTGTAGTAACTCCGGGGCGAATTATATCCAATACTACATTTCGGTATTCCAAAATGATTTGGAGTAATTCTCTTTGCCATGGCTCATAGGTTCCATTCACGGGCCACATCCGTCCAATATCACTAACATAATACCGAAAATCCGGAGCATAATCCATAAGGACCAGATCACCGCTTTTCAATTGACTATCATTTCTGTAATAGTGGGCATTGATGATGTTTTTGGTGCCTGATGCAGTGATTGACCTATAAGCTTCTAATCGCGCACCATTGATCAGGAATATATAACGTGCCGAACCATCCAATTGATATTCCCACACGCCGGGTTCTGTACTTTTAATGGCTTCGATCATACCCAACCCTGCCAGTTGGGAGGCTCGTCGTATCAGCGCAATTTCCCGAGGACTTTTTACACTCCTCAAATTATCAATTATTGGGGTCAGATCTTTTACTTCATTATGACGGTTTCTCAATTTCAATAGCTGTACCAATCGTCCTTCTCTACTGATACGGCCATCCCAGGAATCTGAAGCGATGGATGCATTTGCCACTTCTAATTCATATCTGCTCTGTCCCTGTCCTTCAGCCGGCGTAAACATGGTGTAAATGGTTGTGGATCGCTTCATGTTTGGAGGAAAATTTTCGCGCATCTCTTCTGTCGATTTTACTGCATCTACACCCACCAGTTTTTTGATGAGTCGTTTATCATCTGCATTTAAAATTTTTCCCTCACTGCGCTCTAACCTTTCATTTTTGGGAGGCATGTATAGGGTTACTTTTTTCTCCCGCCCATCTAAAAGTATATAAGCATGAGGAGATTCAATACCGGATAAATAATAAAATGCATTGGATTGTCTGGGCATGATGAATCCATTGGTTAGTGGAATCCCCTGAACTACCGCAACCGCATCTTCGCCGATCTGATCAAATACACCTCTCCAACGATCTTGAAATTCATCTGGTGGAAAGTCAACCTGATAATGCTGAGACCATAGTATCGAGAAAAAAGTAGTAATTATTAAACAATATTTCCTCATTTCACCTCCAATTTTGTCCAATAATTTAATTTCCAAGTTAGGGTTAAAAACAATTGATAATACAAATAGTTGCCATTTGCTAAATAAACAATATTAAACGCGTAAAAATGTCACCAAATGGAGACATTCGAGTTTTTCTCTTTATCATGTAACTTATAGAATTCATAGTTGTATTGTAGTGTTCTTCTCCCTTATGCTTGACGGTTCTATTTTTACGAATGTACATTCATAAGAGGTAAAATAAATATGAGTGAATTTGATTCATCAGTCATAAATGACAAATGTCAACTATATGGACTCGTTACACTGCGGGTGCTCATCGGTTGGCATTTTTTATATGAAGGTATTTCAAAACTAATCAACCCATATTGGTCATCTGCTGCATACCTATTGGATTCTAAATGGATTTTTTCAGGCTTGGCAAAATCGATTGTGTCCAACCCAACAATGCTCAGTATTTCTGATCAAGTCAATATGTGGGGACTCACCTTTGTCGGCATTTCTTTGCTGTTAGGATTGTTTAGTCGATACGGTTCTATAGTCGGCATGGGCTTGGTAATACTTTATTATTTATTTGCTCCTCCTTTGCTCGGCCTAGAATATAGCCGCCCTGGCGAAGGCAGTTATCTCATCGTTAATAAAAACCTCATTGAAGCATGTGCATTGTGGGTACTCTATTGTTTCCCCACCAGTCATATTGTTGGTTTGGATCGTTTTTTATCCAAATCAAATTCGAATTAAAAGGAGTAGATCATGAGCGATCAACCAACAAAACAGAATAAAACCAATTTAGAACGACGAGATCTCATTAAGGGACTCGCTACCGTACCTGTATTCGGTATCTTTTTAGCCAATCTCTGGCGGAAAATGAGTAGAGATGCTGCCAAAAAGGCCAACCTGCTTTCAGGGCTTGTTCAGGAAAAATCTGCCCCAGCTGTCATCAGTGGACTTTCAGATAGTAAACATCTCAATTTAGGAGTGATTGGCTATGGTGGCCGTGGAAGTCACTTGGTCCGTGGCGCCGGATTTGCCACCCCGGGATGGACAACCAGTGCATCAGAAAATGCCAGAAAGAATAAATTGGACAAAGGTTTTGCCACCTATATGTCTCAAAAAGATTTGAATGTATCCCTCATTGGGGTATGTGATCTTTTTGACGTTAATGCAAACTATGGTGTGGCTGCTTCAGAAAATGAAGTTCGCCCAGGCGGAAAACCGGTAAAAACGGCTACGCGATATCGCCATTATAAAGAATTGTTGGCCAATGATGAGATTGATGCAGTCATCGTGGCGACACCAGACCACTGGCATTCTCAGATTTCTATTGATGCCGCAAAAGCCGGCAAGCATGTCTACTGTGAAAAAGGCCTCACCAGAACATTTGACGAGGCCATTGACCTGTATGATACTGTAAAAGAAACAGGCATTACATTTCAGCTTGGTCATCAGAACCGTCAGGTAGAGGCAAACGAAAAGGCAAAACAAATAGTTCAACAGGGATTACTCGGCCCAATCAACCTGGTTGAATTGACCACTAACCGTAATTCTCCTTGGGGTGCCTGGGTTTGGGGAATACATCCTGAAGCGAATGAAAAAACACTAGACTGGGATACATTTCAGGAGCCATCTCCAAATAAAATTCCTTTTGGTGATGAAGCACTAAGACGATTCTTCCGTTGGCGCTGCTGGTTTGATTATGGCACTGGTTTATCTGGAGATTTATTTTCCCATGACTTCGATGCACTAAACCAAATTATAGAAATGGGTATACCTAAATACGCATCCTCTACTGGTGGCGTTTATTATTACAAAGATGGTAGAGATGTGCCAGATGTATGGAACGCCACACTAGAGTATCCCGATAAAGATTTGACGGTGCTTTACAGTGCAACCCTATCTAGCAATAACCCCCGAGGTAACCGGATTATGGGCCATGATGCCACCATGCAGATGGGAGGACAAAGTGGTGGCGGATCAATTCATGGATTTGTGGTGACAGCTGATTCGGAATCCACCCAGTATAAAGATAAGCTGAAAAATGGTGCCATCAATCCAAAATACCCCATTTATACTTACTCACCGGGATCAAAACAAATCGATGGAGTAACGTCAGCAACATCCCAATACTTTGCCAATAAAGGGTTGCTTTACACTTACCGTCAAGGAAAACGTGTAGACCCAACCCATCTCCATATTAAAGATTGGTTGGATTGCATTCGCAGTGGCGGTACACCTAGATGCAATATTGAAGTGGCCTTGCACGAAGCAGTAGCTTGTCATATGGCTACCGAATCTTATCTTACGGGGCGCAGGATTGAATGGGATCCTGTTAACCGAAAAATGATCTAGAACTCGTTGATGAATAAGAACACTCGTTTGGGCGCTATGATGTTCCTCCAATTTGCCATTTGGGGTGCTTGGCTACCATTAACGGCACGCTATCTTTCTGCAAGCGTAGACGATGGTGGGCTTGGATTCACTGGATCTGAAATTGGAATGATTCTTGGTCTTGCAGGTTCAATCGGTGCGATAGCAGCGCCCTTTATTGCAGGGCAATTTGCAGATCGTTACTTCAGTACAGAACGTGTATTGGCATTTCTAGTCATCACTGGTGGTATCGTTAAATGGTACACGGCACTTCAAACTGATTATGCATCCTGGCTTTGGCTATCTATTTTGTACAGTGTACTTTATATGCCCACATTGGCGTTGTCGAACTCAGTTGCTTTTTCCCATATTGATGATACTGAAAATACATTCCCAAAAATACGAGTATGGGGCACTATAGGTTGGATTGCTGCTAGCTGGGCATTCCCAATGATTTGGCTTCAGCAGGATCTTTCTTTTCAACTCATGCCACCCTTCTTGTCTGGGGAGGAAGTCCCCAATGTAACCGCGCGACTAGCGGATGCATTGAAATTTTCAGGTATGATTTCCATTGCGTATGGCCTTTTTTGTTTCATGCTTCCCCATACACCGCCCAAAGCAGATGCTGTGGAAAACCTCGCATTCAAAAAAGCCTTTTCATTGTTCAGCAATAAATCATTCCTCGTACTGGTTTTGGCCAGTCTGGGTGTGAGCATTATTCACCAGATTTACTTCCTGCAAACAGGACCATTCCTCTCATCCATCGGTATTAAGGATAGCGCTATCGGTCCAGCCATGACCATTGGTCAATTTGCGGAAATTCTCACCATGGCCTATTTAGGATTCTTCCTGAAACGGCTTGGGTTCAAAAAAGTAATCGCCATCGGTATTATGGCCTATTTCGCCCGATATGCCATTTTTGGCACATCCTTCTTACCGGCGTGGGTCATGGTAGTGAGCCAAGCATTCCACGGATTCTGTTTCGCATTCTTCTTTGCGGCGGGATTCATTTACGTGGATAAACTGGCGGATGATGATGTTCGTCACTCCGCCCAAACCGTTTTTGGAATTATTATCTTTGGTGGCGGTCCGGTTGTAGGTGGTTGGCTTTCGGGTTACCTGCAAAATATGTATACAGTAGCCGGCACATTCAACTATTCAAATTTCTGGTACACTTTAGCGGGAATGGGATTGGTAACAGCCATCCTGTTCTTCTTATTCTTTAAGGTTCAATTAAATAACAGTGATAATTCATAATGAGTAAAAATCGAATCGGTATTGGTTTTATTGGGGGTGGTTTCATCACCCGGTTTCATATTCAATCTTTAATATCCGTACGGAATTGCGATGTGGTGGGCGTTATGTCCCGCACAAGAGCATCAGCTGAAGAGTCTGCTGATTTAGCTCGAGATATCGGCGTGGGTGACGACGCAAAAGCATACGACACCATCACCGATATGATCGCTGATCCCAATATTGATGCATTATGGGTATGCTCTCCCAACTTTGCACGGATTGAGACATTTGAAGAAATTGCGGATGCAATTTCTTCTGGTAAAGGAGAATTGGTCGGAGTGACTTGTGAAAAACCCTTGGGCCGTAATTTCGAAGAAGCTCAAAAGGTAAAAGAACTTGCAGAAAGCGTTGGTTTGCTTGATGGCTATCTTGAAAATCAAGTTTTCTCGCCCTCAATAACAAGAGGAAAAGAAATTGTTTGGGCCAGAGGAGCGGCTACAACTGGCAGGCCTTATCTAGCGAGGGCTGCAGAAGAACATAGTGGCCCTCATATGCCATGGTTTTGGGAAGGATCGCTGCAAGGTGGCGGTGTATTAAATGATATGATGTGTCATTCAGTTGAAGAGGCTAGATTTATGCTAACCGAACCTGGTAAGCCTAGAGATTCTATTACGCCTATAAGTATTAGTGCTCATACAGATTGCCTGAAATGGCAACGCCCTGAATATGTAAAAATTCTATTTGATAATAGTGGGGGTAAAACAGATTATTCTCAAAATCCTTCCGAAGATTTTGCACGATCCCTTATCGAATACCTTGACGAAGATGGAAACAAACTCATTGTAGAGACCACCACATCATGGTGTTTTGTTGGTGAAGGATTACGCTTAAGTATGGAGCTGTTCGGACCGGAATATTCCATGTTTGTCAATACGCTGGATCCGGATCTGAAAGTCTTTTTTAGCCGGAAAGTTGCTGGTGCAGAAGGTGAAGATCTGGTGGAAAAACAAAATGCAGAATCCGGTGGTATGCCCGTGGTGAGCAATGAAGCGGAAGTCTATGGCTATACCGCAGAGAACCGCCACATGGTGGAATCATTTTTGGCAGGCAAACGTCCAGAAGAAAATTTTGATGATGGATTGGATGTGACACGCCTCTTAATGGCCGCATACATGAGCGCTGAGCAAGACAAGACCATTCAACTACCCAATAAAGATATTGAAACATTCATCCCGGCTGTGGCCCGAGGCGCATGGAACCCGAAGAGATAGTTATGAAAAAATGGAGTTTAATTCTAATGAGTTTAATAATCACTGGTTGTGCTTCTGAGGCAGGTTGGACCGTACTTTTTGACGGTGAGACTGTTAAGGGCCTTCGTGGCTATAGAATGGATGGTATGCCCGATTCATGGGAAATTGTCAATGGGACTTTAAAGACAAAGCCAGGGACCGGCCATGATCTGATTAGCACTGAAGTATATAAAAATTTTGAGTTAGAATTGGATTGGAAAGTCCCTCCAAAGGGCAATAGTGGTATTTTTTATTTTGCTACTGAAGAAGGTGATTATATTTGGCAGTCTGCTCCAGAAATGCAGGTATTGGATGATAAAGGCCATACAGATGGTAAGAACACATTAACCTCAGCTGGCGCACTCTATGCCCTAATTGCACCTTCGGAAAGTATTGTGAAACCTGTTGGTGAATTCAACTCAGTTCGTATTAAGGTATTGGATAAAAAAGTAGCACATTGGCTAAACGGTGTAAAAGTAGTTGAGTATACTTATCAGAGCAGTGAAATGTGGAATTTAGCCAAAGTAAGTAAATTCAATAGTATGCCTAATTTTGCCAAGGCATCTGAAGGTCACATTGGCCTACAGGGAGATCACGGAGAAATATGGTACCGCAACATCCGAATTCGGAAATTATAGTTTGAATCGGCGGAACTTTAATATAAAATTGGCTAAGGTCACAGGCAGTTTGGCCTTCACGGGATTGAGCGGCTCCTTACTTTCAGGCTGTAATAAAACTGAACTATTTAAAATATCATTAGCTGAGTGGTCTTTGCACCGCGCTTTGCAATCCAAGAAAATTGATCATTTGGATTTTATTTCTTTAACAAAAACTGAGTTTGGTCTTGATGCGGTTGAATATGTTAATTCCTTCTTTTTTGATAAAGCTCAAGATCAAAAATACCTTAGTGAGATGAATACTAGAGCAAATGATCATGATGTTAAAAGTTTGCTTATTATGTGTGATAATGAAGGCAATCTTGGTGATCCTGATAAAAATAAAAGAAATCAGGCAGTAGAAAACCATTATAAATGGGCAGAAGCGGCTAAATTTCTAGGTTGTCATTCCATTCGAGTGAATGCCCGAAGTGAAGGGTCATGGGATGACCAGGTTGAATTGGCGGCAGATGGATTAAGAAAGCTGACTGAATTCGGCGATTCCATCGGCATCAATACGATTGTAGAGAATCATGGTGGACTTTCATCCAATGGTAAATGGCTGGCAGCGGTGATGGAAAAAGTAGACCATCCACGGGTGGGCACGTTGCCAGACTTTGGTAATTTTCGCATCCAGGGTGATGAATGGTATGAGCGCTATAAGGGAATGGCCGAACTTATGCCCTATGCCAAGGCCGTGAGCGCCAAGAGCCATGAATTTGATGCCAATGGGGATGAGACAGGCTCGGACTTCTACCGCATGATTGATATTGTATTAGATGCGGGATACAATGGTTATGTGGGGATTGAATATGAAGGTAGTGTCCACAGCGAAATGGAAGGTATCAGACTGACAAATGAACTTTTAAGAAAAATCCAAAATTCGATTCGTTGAATTATTACCAATAATCCTTCTTGATTATTGGATTATCCATTTTTTTCTTCTTCTTTTTTCCTGCCTTTTCTAGAGCCGTGAGTATCAAACCTGCGAATCCCAGTTTTTCCCACTCAGGTTGAGGCTCTGTGTTCTTTTCTTTTTGTTTCTTTCCCATAGACAAAATTACAGTATTAAAGACCTTTACTCATTTGGATATTATTATTCAGAATAAAATTTTAATGATCGCAAGGGTATCATTTCTGAAATGCGTTGATAGCTTTTTCGACCAAAATAGGAAAATAACCAACCATAGATTTATCTTTTATTAATCTCTTTAAGCGCCGAATACTATTCTCTTGAGATATTTCCCCATCCAAATGAGCGCTCAGAATATTTTGTAGTCTTTCATCGGATTTGTAGGGTCTACCGATACCTAAATGCACTGGCCATTCCCGGCTGGTCTCAATGTGAACTTTGGCCTGGTCATCCTGCCCATTTTCAACCAACTGAACTGCTTTTGCTAAATGGACCCATTCAAATAATTGACGGCTTTCTCTGGCCATTTCAGAGGGCAAGACATCAGCGTCATTTAAGGCAGTGATACATGCATCCAATTGATCATTATATAATAATGACCGGGCATGCATGATTTCTATATCAAAATTTTCTGGAAATTGATCCATGGCTTTAGAAGAAAGTTTCAACGACTTAGGCCAATTACCTTCCTTTTGGTGATAGTTAATTGCGTTCAAACGTAGCGGCCAGCTATCTGGAGAAAGAGACAGAGAAAGTTCCAGATCATTTACTGATCCGGGATGACCCCATTTACTTTTCAGGGCAGCTCGGGCAGCATAAAAAGCTCCAAATTTTGGAACATTGTTCAATTGATTCATCAATTTTAAAGCATCTTCTTCCCTGTTCTTTGCCCAGTAATTCAATGCCAATAAATATTTGAATTGCCAACTATCATTCTCCATTACTGCCCATTCCAATACAGAAATTGACTCGCGCCTGAAGGGATGAACATAAGCTGGAGATTTTTGAATTGCCTTTTCCAGTAGAGACGGATCATCCATTAGATAAGCCGACCAGATAACAGTCATGGGGTGTACTTGATTATTCAAAGTAGTAACTGCTTCCTCATTCAATCCGCGATTAAAATAAGAAATAGCCAGCTCCAAATAGGTTTGTTCTGGAAATTCATTCTGGATCAATTTTTGCAATCGTTCAAGATTACTATTAGATGGGTCAAGCAGATGCATTTCCAGATTAGCAAAATGGTGGAGTGGATCGATCCACAATAATTGGTCAACCCATTTTTTGGATTCGGCGACGTTGCCCAATTTCCGATTGGCAATTACTAAAACTTGAAGGGCATTCATATTAAAACGGTTAAAGTCCAGTGCCTGTTTGGCATAATGAATTGCACGATTCCATTTTTTTTCAATAAGATAAATTTCTCCTATCTGGGCAAACGCTACGGAACGGTATGCCATTGAACGGGCAGCCCAACCAAAAGCTTCACGAGCATCATTGAAATTCTTATTGGCCCTATAAAGATTTCCTGCGATGAAATTAGCTTCTGCGTCGTAGCTATCCACCGATAAGTTTTTGTGAATCAAATTTAATCCCTCTGGGATCATTGCTTTACGGAAATACAGATCTGCCATCGAATTATTGGCGCTTAGATGATTTGGATTGGTTCTCAGAATAGATTTAAATAGGGTCTCAGCTTTATCATGTTTTCGTTCTTTTAAATATTCAAATCCTAATCTATAATCTTGATCTGATTTTGAGATAGCAGCTATCACCTCCGGCTTTGTATTATAGGATCGATTCAGCCGATTAACATTGGGGTTGGAAAAATAATGAAGGTCAAGCTCAGAAAAGACCACTTCAAAGTCATGAGCATAATCAGCAGTGACTTTGTGGATCTCTCGAGGTAGTAAGTCCAATTCTGCTGTAAAGATATTTCTCCCTTTTGATACCACTTTGATCGTACCGGAAGTTTGGATAAATGAATGAAGTTTAATATTAATCTTTCCATTTTCAACCTCAACATTCATGGCTCCATCTTTAGATACCTCTACCATTCCTCCCAGTTTGCCAACTGG
>DKLW01000035.1:0-10680 GCA_002455835.1 Fidelibacterota bacterium UBA6630
CAAGGCTTGTGAACACTTTACATCGAAAAGAATTTCATCCCCCTCTTCCAACACTTCCGGGAGAAACAGTGCCAAGAGTTGATCTGCCCAAATCACATCGCCAGTTTCGTCAATAACACCCACGCGATCTGCATCTCCATCAAAGGCCAGTCCAATATCATAATTACCTGTTTTCATCAAATCGATCAAATCTTTCAGATTTGCCTCTACCGTAGGGTCAGGGTGATGGTTAGGAAAGGTGCCATCCACATCGCAGTATAATTTGGTCAATTCCACATTCAAATTTTTAAAAACGTCCGGGGCGCAGATGGCACCAGCAGCATTCCCACAGTCCATGACCACTTTCATGGGTTTTTGAATATCAATTTTTGAAACAATCATCCGCTTATATTCGGTGAGAATATCATAGGCTACCTCTGTACCTTCACCCATTTCATAATCCTGATTTTCAATGATGGTACGGATATTTTGGATCGATTCCCCAAATACAGCCTTTTTATTTCGGGACATTTTAAATCCATTGAATTCCGGCGGATTATGACTCCCGGTAATTTGTACAGCCCCTGCCACCTCTAACTTGAACATGGAATAGTAATTGGCCGGTGTAGGCAGAATGCCAATATTGATTACATCGACCCCGGTGGATAACACACCGGTTTTGAATTGTTCAATCAGACTGGGGGTGGTAAGGCGAATGTCGCCGCTGAGAGCAATTTCTTGTCCCCCGCCGCGCATAATAAATGTGCCAAATCCTTTGCCTAAACTTTCAACGACGTCCGGTGGAAAATCGTCTGCCACCTTGCCACGTATATCATATTCACGGAAAATATATTTGTTGAGATTCATTCTGTCCTTTCAAGAAAAAATATGAGGTTAAAAATTAAAGAAAATATATCAGTCCTCTAACGATTGAATGGAATTATTCGTCTGTTTTTGGCTTTTGACGCAACGCCTTTTTTAAGGATTGAATCTTTTTGGATTGAAGCCTTTTTTCTTTTGATGTTCGGGTGGCTTTGGTGGTGACTCTTTTCTTGGGTTTCTGATTGAGTTCATTCAATTTTTCACGGAGTCGTCTTAGGGCAATATCCTTATTCCGATGCTGACTCCGTTCATCTTGGCATGTAACCACAATACCTGTTGCCAAATGGGTTAATCGAACCGCAGACTCCGTTTTATTCACATGCTGCCCTCCTTTACCGGAAGCGCGAAAAGTATCGACTCGGCATTCTTTAAGAATGTCCTCGTTGGAATTGGGTATAGTGATCATTCAATCACTCGTCTCAGAAAGCCATCTTCTACTTCTAGTATTTTTATGGCTTCATCTTTTGAGCAATTTTTTATAATCATCACCACAGCTGTTTTTACAGATTTATCTGCTTCAAACAACTTTGACTGGGCTACGTTATAATCCACCCCCGTGAGCTTTTCGATAATTCGCGTACCACGATCCACCAGTTTATCATTCACGGCCATGAGGTCCACCATAAGGTTGCCATACACTTTGCCTAAACGGACCATGGTAGCGGTGGAGATCATATTCAATACCATTTTCGTGGCAGTCCCCGCTTTCATCCGTGTAGATCCGGTAATCACTTCCGGTCCAGTATCCACTTTAATAACTATGTCCGCTGCAGCAGATAAAAAGGGCTTCTCATTACAAATGAGATAGACTGTCTTGGCACCAATGGATTTTCCGTACTCGATGGATGCTTTCACATATTGAGCTGCCCCACTTGTGCTAATGCCAATAACCACATCCCCTGTACTTAGCCCAAAATCCTTCAGGTCATTTATAGCGGTTTCCTGACGATCTTCTGCCCCTTCTATGGATCTTCGCAATGCATCATCTCCACCGGCGATGATTCCATTAAACCAGTCCCCCGGTACAGAATAAGTGGGGGGCATTTCAGAGGCATCGAGGACACCTAAACGCCCGGAAGTCCCAGCACCGACATATACTACTCGATTTCCATTCCTGATCGCTTCAGTAGTCAATGCCACTGTCTGTTCAATTTCAGAAATGGAAGCATTCACTTTTTTAGCAATGGACTGATCCTCATTATTGATGATTTCTAGAATTTCTGATATGGTTTTATCATCAATGGCATATGAATTCACATTCTGCTGCTCTGTAGAAAGGTTTTTTCGATCCGTTGTTTCCATGATAAAAATTACATCACTTCCCTTTAAGTTAGTGCTGTGAAAAACATTCAATTTAATCTGCCCAATGTGGACTTGGATCATGCATGCGACCTCATGCTAGAATGGGGTGTCTTATCTGCATCCATTCAAAATCTAGAAGAAGATGATTCCCTGGATAAAACATGGTTTGATGAACCGGGAGAGCCCCGATGGGAAGCTTGGGATGCACCTGTAATCGTAGCCCTTATACCTAAAAATGTTGATGGAAAATCATTAGCAACGTTTTTGCAGAACGAATTTAATCTCCCATCTTTACCTCAATTCCAAGAATCAATTATTAAAGATGTGGATTGGGTTAAAGAAACACACAAAATCGATCAACCCAACAAAATTACAGATCTACTTTGGGTCATTCCCACTGGTCAATCGCCAGTAGATGCACATGCTACCAATATATTTTTGGATCCCGGAGTATCATTCGGTTCGGGCACCCACCCCACCACCCATTTATGTTTGGAATGGCTTTCAAATAATATAAAAGGTGGGGAATCTGTTTTAGATTTTGGATGTGGTTCCGGCATCCTCGCCATAGGTGCGTTAAATTTTGGTGCCAAATCTGCTAGGGGTGTAGATATTGACCCTGCCTGTTTAAATAGTACAAGAGAAAATGGAAAAACCAATGGTGTATCAATTGAAACCTATCTCCCAGCAGATTTACCTCAGGATCAACAATTCGACATTATCATTGCCAATATTTTAGCCAACACCCTCGTGGAACTCTTGCCGACATTTCTATCCAAGTTGAATCCAGAGGGGCATATCGTTGTTTCGGGGTTTATGGCATCACAGGTGAAGAAAATCCTCAATGCCTACAGCAATAGCTTTACCAACCTCATGGAACAGACAAAATCAGGTTGGACATTAGTCTCGGGAAAACTAATCTAGTTTAAACTGGCAAAATACCGTTTTGCTTCTTTCATCACTTTCGGTGAAAGCAAAACGGAACCGACTACAGTAGGGATGGCCATAACCGCATACATTCCGTCTACCAAATTGATGACCACATCAATGGTAATCATGGCACCCACAACAATGGTCACAATATAAAAACACCGATAAAAGAAAATACTTTTCGTCCCAAATAAGTAACCGCTACATTTACTGCCATAATAGGAATAACTCATCATGGTGGAAATACTAAAGGTGAGGACAGCAGCAAGCAAAAGGAATTTACCGAATCCGCCTAATTCTTTAATAAATGCGGTGGTGGTCATGGTGACCCCATTTAACCCTTCTTGCTCCCAGACACCGGATGCCAAAATCACCATGGCCGTAATGGTACAGACCACAATGGTATCGATAAAGGGTTCGATCATGGCTACCAATCCTTCACGGATCGGTTCTTTTGTCATGGCCGCACCATGGGCCATATCCGAAGTTCCCAATCCGGCTTCATTTGAGAATAAAGCTCGGCGAACTCCCGCCACAATTACTGCACCTACAGCGCCACCCATTACCGCATCCCCGGTGAATGCATCATGAATAATCAATTTGAATAGAGATGGAATTTCTGTAATGTGATTAAAAATCACCAACAATCCTGAAAATAAATAAAGGACAACCATGACAGGGACCATTAAGGATGCTATTTGACCGATTCTTTTTATCCCACCAAAAATTACTAATCCCGTTAAAAATGCCATAATCAACCCTTGGGCCAGATTCCCTGTCATGACATTATCTGCAAACCATCCATTGGGTTCGAATACCTGATTTCGAATAATATCTGCCAATTGATTGGATTGAAACATGACCGTACACCCCACCAAACCGGCCAGACTAAATAGAATAGATAATGGTTTGAATTTTTTGCCCAATCCATTTTCAATATAATACATGGGACCGCCTTGGATCTGCCCCGCATCATCCTTGCCGCGATATAAAATGGCCAGTGTACATGAAAAGAATTTCGTGGACATGCCCACCACAGCACTTACCCACATCCAGAATAATGCACCAGGCCCACCCATTTGGATGGCAATGGCCACACCACTAATATTTCCCAAACCCACTGTACTGGCCAATGCGCTGGACAAAGCCTGAAAATGCGTAATTTCTCCGGGATCATTTGGGTCATTATATCGTCCAAGAAGGATATTGACACCATGCCAAAAATACTTAAATGGCACAAACCGACTATAAATGGAGAAAAAAATACCGCCACCTAAGAGCAATATCAAGAGGGGCAAACCCCACATAAACCCTGCGAAGGCAGAAATTCCGTTATTAATATTTTCCAACAAATTCATTTCATTCTCTTAAAAAAGTTGCGAATTATACCGAAATTCCATACTTAATTACTAATCCTATTTCGATGAAAAGACTCGATTTATATATCATTCGCCAATTCTTGGTCACCTTATCCATGACCTTGCTGGGATTTTTGTGTGTCATCCTCATTGTGGATCTCATTGAAAATCTGGATCGATTTATCGATAATGGCATCCCTGCAAAGATTACTATTAAATATTACATTTATGCCATTCCGTGGTTTTTGAATATCGGTCTCCCCATGTCCATGCTCATCTCCACCGTGTTCAGTGTGGGGCTTCTGGCTAAGCGAAATGAATTGACTGCCATGAAAGCTACAGGAATCAGCCTCTACCGCATTGCTATTCCCATTATATCCATCGGACTTATTGTAAGTTTTATTTCATTCGAATTGGATAATACGTGGGTGAGTAAAGGAAATGAAGTCCGGTTTAATATTGAACGGGAATACATGAAGCGACGATCCCGTGTAAAGGCACAGAAAGAATTGCGAAATGTTTTCCTGCAAAAGAATGAAACAACCCATATTTCTATCGGTCGTTATAGAGTGGAAACAACGGTCGGCCGTGCCATCACGGCCATTTCTTTAGATCAAGGCATCGTCACTCAGCGCATGGATGCCCGGGGCATTGAATGGCTCGATTCTCTGAATACATGGAAGGTAAATGATTTCTCTATCCGAGAATTTACATCGGCTGGAGAAGTGCGTCGAATGACCATGTCCAAAGGGGATACGCTTTTGGGATTAAACTTCACCCCATACGATATTACCCAGCAATCCAAAACACCGGAAGAAATGAGTTTTGCCGATCTCACTGCACGGATTCAACAACTGAAAGCCAACGGTGTGGATACCACCAAGTGGGAAGTAGATCGATTATTTAAAATCTCATTCGCATTTACCAATTTAATTGTCGTTTTATTTGGCCTTCCTTTGGTAGTCATGAAAGCGAAAGGTGGACTATCCTTCGGGGCAGGGATGGGTATATTTGTCATATTTATTTATTATGCCTTTATCAAGTTTGGCATGTCTATGGGGTATAATGGCGTCATGTCTCCCATGACATCGGCGTGGATGGGGAATGTGTTATTTTCCATCGGTGGCGTTTTGCTCCTCATTCTCGCTCGGAAGTGATTCCTCCGGCACTGGCAAGGGGCCGCTATCTACGCCATCGCTTTTTTCTTTTCTCCCTTTAAAACTGGTCATGGTAAATCCGAGAGACACATTTAATCCTTTCATGGAGTGAATCCATAATCCATTCCGGAATGAGAATGCCAGGTCAATCATCACCGGACCGCCATGGAATCCGACACCCATACCCAATTCAGTTCGATCCATTCCTTCCCACGCGAAGCCCATCCGCAAGGGCATGACCGGGAATCGTTGAAGTTCTGCACCCATGGCCCATCGCCACCTCGAATTGGCATATAATCGATTTTCAAATCCCGTAGTTAAATCTGAACTGAGGAGTAAATCATCCTTTTTATAAGAAGCCCCAAATCGAAGAGTGGCCGGATACCGAATATTGAATTGTTTCACCTTTCCATTTTCATCTAAGTTTTTGACGACAGTTGAACTGGATGAAAATAATGATGTCCCCGATAAATTATCTGCACGAAGTGAATCGATCTTATAAGTATATAAAACGGCCACACTATCTGATAGCCGCTCCCCTTTCCATTTCAGAGGATATTCCATAATATCTTTAATGAAGGATGGCTTATTCCATCCAATAGTACCTATGGCATTAATGAGAGATACACCAAACCGCATTCCATTTACTTCTTTTGTGGCTAGTCCAATATCGATGCCATAACCGGCGCCACCGAATCCTTGCCGAAGATGATAGGTTCCTGAACCATATACGGCCTGAGGTGTGGTAACAAAGTTGGCTTGACTGGAATCAGGATCGATTCCCATATAAAATATCCCCTGCAGATATTTTAATGTAAACCCAACAGCGAATGATTCGTATGGCACGGCGAATGAAAATCCCATTTCATTCACACCCATGATTTCCATACCTAAAGTCATATCCACATCCGGATTATTTGCATTACCTTCTAGCATGAGCCGGGCCATACCCGCCGGAATGGCATAAGAACTCATATACATGAAATTGGATGTAATGGCCATATTCCCCGCGGCATAGTTAATTCCAGGGATGGCAATTTGCCCATTCATATCAAAGGTAAGTCCTCCACTATTTTCGAGACGATTGATAATGGTGGTTTTTTCATCATTATCTAAGGTATCGCCACTAAGTGCTCTCATGGCTGCCATGGATAAATAATTATTGCCCAAACCAAAATCGAATCCACCCAATTGGAGCATAAATGGTTTATCCTTTTGAAATGCAATGAGTCCGGGATTAAACCCAACTGCATAAATGCCATCGGCAATCGTGGTCGTTGCACCAGCCATAGCTACCGACCTCGGATCTCGTTTTTGTCCAAAACAGAGACCAATCATTAAAAGAATTATGGTGACCCAAAGCCGCATCAAAATGTGTTTTTCTTTCCCCAATGATTAGTGGTCACTATTTTTCGTTCTGATTTTTCACTGTCACCGTGACTGATGGTGAAATACCAACCATTCATATCTACAGTTTTTCCATCAGTCGATTGAACACGAATGCGCACACTATCCCTTAAACTGGATGCCATTGAATTGATGCCCGTTGTGGCACTCGGTGTCCAAACCAATGAATCCACATTCGCCACTTCTGTAGAAATATTGGTCCAACCCTCATCTTTAGTCATATCGGGATCGGTCCCCGCAAAATAAGCCACATTAACTTTCTCCACCGTCCCGAAAGTTTTCCATTTAATGATCACCGGGTTGTTTTTATTTAAGGTTTGCCCTCCATTGGGATATTTAACTGCGATTTCGTTCGGCGCACCGCTGGTCATACCTGTACTACTTAAATTGAAGGTGATATTCGAATTGATGTCAATATAATCTGCAGTAGACATATATACCTTTTTCCCATCGGAGCCTTTTAAATAAAAACGTGGTGCCATATAGGGCTGGCCGGGATTGGTCATCAGTCGAATGGTTGATGTTTTGATTGGGCTGATATATGCTGCCACCCCCGGTTCTTTGACCTGGCCTGCATGGACGCCTGAATTGGTGGCCGGATAAAAGCTTACAGGATCAGGCAATGGAATTTTTAAAAGGGTATCCACGTAAGAAATAACCGTATCCATTCCGGAACCGGTAGTCTTCACTAGATAGGCCATATCATTTACACAATCGGTAAAATCATCCATCACATCAAAAATATAATAATTCCCTGTGGAAGGATTCAGGCTGTCACACCTGGAGACCATGTAAACACTATCTGTACTAGCCCAATTTAATTTCACCACCATAGAATCTTTAAATGCGGACAAGGCAGCCACTGTTGTATCCGTCGGGAAATATCCAGTATTTGACATGAGCATGGCCAATTCACCACCAGAAGGAATTTTATTCTCTACAGTCAAATTCATACTGGCAGTCTGTAGGGTAGATCGAATGCGGTTCCGGTTGGTATGGTTCATTTCTTGAACCGCAGAATTGGTAACTGAAATAAACGTCATGGGTGCCATAATCACTTCAAAGGGCGCCAACATTATGTATTCACCACCAATAAACATATTGGCATCCAGTGTACCACGTCCATCAATACGTGCTCTCGAATTCACATTAAACACAGCAGGATTGGATGACATAAGATCCACAATGGTGGATTCACCTGTTTTCGGTGCTACGTTTACACTATCATAATAGGTCACAGATGCAGGTGATTTGTATTTGAGGGTGGTAGTTCCCTCATTTGAAAGCCGTACAATAGTCTTGGTTGTGTCTCCTGTATTCGTGGGCCTGGCCAATGTGGAGAGTGCCTTCACCTTCATAGAATCTCCCGCTTGATTAATCCCAACCATATCAAAATCAAGGACCACCGGTAGGCGAATCCCATTCTTCATTTCAATTTCGAGTTGAGTATTGATGAATTCCATCCCTGAAAAACCCAACGGCATGCCAGCAATGGAAAATGTCGTTGGCGGAAATTCCTGAATGATATTGGCTTCCAATGTTTCAAAGTGAAGCTTTTTCAATGCCAAGTCCAAAGAAATACCGCCGATATTGGAACCGTCTAAGGGTATTTTTGCTGTTTGTGCGGGCAACACGGCCGATACATCCAGTGTTAATTCTGTTAAGGCATTATCACTTCCTGCGGGATTTATAAATGTATATCCATCCAAGTTGTACACTTTTGTAATAGTTACGCCCTTTTTCAAGGTTGTATCGAGTTTGGTGGAATCCTTGCCGGCCGGCGGTAAATAATTCCTGAAATTCATATCAAAATCCACATTGAAAGGATAAGTACTGGATATGCTTTTTACATTGATTTCATTCACATCAAATGTGCTGGGTGATTTCAATTTTCCACCATAAATCTCAATATCTGTTGGCAAGATAATTTTTGGAAGTGTCATAGGTAATTCAGATTTTGAAACTTGAACGATTGCTGAATCCACACCGGCGATTCTTAATCGTATGGCGAGGTTCACTTGCACTTTATCGCCAGCATTAATGGTAACCGTGGCATTACTGGTGGTAGCAATCCCAAATCCTACATCCACTCGTATCGCTTTTCCTAAACTGTCCTGACTTAGGGAAGTGGTTTCTGGGCCAAAACTAGAATCTTTTGTCAAAGTGGATTGGGTATGGTTGGCCAAAGATTTAGGCGGTGATGTGATATCGGTGACCAATGCAACTGTCGGATTGGTTACATTTGTGGGCACACCATCATTGGCAACTGTCGTTACAAAATCACTTACATTTGCCCCATTATCGGACTGAATGACTACACCATTTACCGATTGAATAAAGCTCGGCAATTGGCTGGATGGAATTTGCGGCAAAATAATAGTAAAGGATATAGTTGTGTCTATTGCAGATGCGATTGTATTCCAAACCAACCGGTTCACGGTCTGATTCGTGGTTGGCGGTACAGAAAAGACCGTACCGCTACTATTGGTTAATTGTCCACCGGGCACAATCGTTATCGGAGGGATAGGTATGATTGTATCCAAAGCAAATGAATAAGTTGGCCCTGCTATGGCCGGTTGAGTGTATTGGATGTTTTGATTCAGTTCCACTTCAAGTATATTGGAGCCGATGGATGTATCCGGCAACGTGCCGCCAAACATGAGCTGCATGCCGATGGAATCAGGCGTAGAAAAGATCTGTGTATTATTCACCATCCCTTCAAGTGAATACTTTTTTTGCACCAAGGGAAAGGTCAGTTCAAAGAACCATGTGGGCATTTCAAATGCCAATGGATTTTTAAAATCGCAACTGAGAGAAAAAAAGCAAAGAAGACCCATGATAAATCTGGATCGGATTGATTTATAATTTTTGTGTACCATTTTCATACTAAAAGGGATGAACCGTCCACCGATCCATTCCCGAAATTGACCTGAAATCACACCCTTTTTCCACAAAAAAAAGAGCCCCAAAATATTTGGGACTCTTTTGTAAAAATAATTAAAAACGATGATCGATTAGTAGCGGTATTGCTCCGATTTAAATGGGCCTTCTACCATTACACCAATGTATTCTGCTTGGTCTTCTCGGAGTTCAGTTAATTCTACACCCAATTTTTTCAAGTGGAGCATAGCTACTTTTTCGTCCAGGTGTTTGGGCAATACATATACATCGTTATCATAGTTTTCGCTGTTAGTCCATAGTTCAATCTGGGCCAAGGTTTGGTTCGAGAATGAATTACTCATGACAAATGATGGATGGCCAGTTGCACATCCTAGATTCACCAATCGGCCTTCAGCCAAAACAATGATATCGTTACCATTGAGCGTATATTTATCCACCTGAGGTTTGATTTCATCTTTCGTATGACCATATTTTTCATTTAGCCATGCCATATCAATTTCATTATCGAAATGACCAATATTGCAGACAATGGTTTTATCTTTCATGGCTTCAAAATGACGGCCTTCTACAATATCTTTATTGCCAGTAGCCGTCACTACAATATCCGCTTCCGGTATGGCCGTTTCCATCCGTTTAACCGGATATCCATCCATGGCAGCTTGCAGTGCACAAATGGGATCAATTTCTGTTACAATTACGCGAGCACCCGCACCGCGCAATGAAGCAGCAGATCCTTTACCCACATCACCATAACCAGCAACAAC
>DKLW01000035.1:10997-11431 GCA_002455835.1 Fidelibacterota bacterium UBA6630
CCATAACCAGCAACAACAGCTACTTTACCCGCCATCATTACATCAGTAGAACGGCGAATGGCATCTACCAAAGATTCTTTACATCCGTATTTATTATCAAATTTTGATTTCGTAACTGAATCATTCACATTGATCGCCGGCATTGTGAGCGTACCATTTTTTACACGATCATATAATCGATGTACACCGGTCGTGGTTTCTTCGGATAATCCTTTAATGTTGGCAACCAATTCAGGAAAGTCATCCAATACCATATTGGTTAAATCGCCCCCATCATCCAAAATCATATTGAGCGATTGACCATCAGAGAAAGCAAACAATGTTTGCTCGATGCACCAATCAAATTCTTCTTCGGTCATACCTTTCCATGCATACACTGGAATACCGGTTGCTGCGATGGCCGCAGCGGCATGGTCCTGTGTTGAAAAAATATT
>DKLW01000058.1:0-12237 GCA_002455835.1 Fidelibacterota bacterium UBA6630
TTCATCCAAAATCATAAATGCATTGTTCAGAGTTCGCCCCCGCATATAGGCTAAGGGGATTACTTCAATGGTATTATTAGCCAAGAAGGGTTTTAATCTAGTGGCAGGCATCATGTCACCCAATGCATCATAAAGGGGTGTAAGGTATGGATCCACTTTTTCCTTTAAATCTCCCGGGAGGAATCCCAAGTTTTCTCCAGCTTCAACCGCTGGACGACACAGAACGATTCGATCCACTTCCCGATTATCTAAAGCAGCTACGGCAAATGCGATAGCAAGGTAAGTCTTTCCCGTTCCTGCAGGCCCAACTGAAAAAACAATATCATTTCCCCGGACAGTGCTGATATAAGCTCCCTGCCCTTTAGTCCGAGCCATAATGGCACCCTTACGGCCATAATGAACTTTAGAATCTAACTGTTCAGTTTTGTGGCCATTTTGAGATGCAGTCACTTGAATTAGTGTTTTCACATCATCCTGAGTGAGAGAGCCCTTTCGATTCAATGTGGCGCCCATTTCATGGAATACCTCGTGAATCATATTTATTTCATCTTCTTCACCATCTATATTGATTATATTTCCACGCACAACAATATGAGAAGAAAATGCATCCTCTACCAGTTTTAAGTTGGCATCTGCCGGGCCAAACAGTTGACTCAGCTCAATCCCTTTTAATTCAATAGTCTTTTCCATAACCCCAACTATTTTGTTTAACTTGAGGTCTGAATTTAGTCAATTTCACAAGGAATTCATTAGTCTTAGACACAGCTGATCCCATGAAAAAGCAATCGACCCTCATCCTCCTTGGCGTGGTGCTATGGATTACAGGATGTGCAACAAAATCAAGTACCATCAGTCAGTATATTTCTAAAGAAAAGAATATTCAATTTCTTGTGGACCAAGGCCGTTCCCGCTGGGAACAGCGCGTGGACGGAGATAATGCCCGCAAATCTCGGTTATTTTTATCCAAGGCCAATGCATTGAATCCCGATGATCAAGCGGTGGCGGCCCTCTATGCTCGGGCATGCCATTTTATCGGATATTATATTGAGAATGATCCGGCTGCATCCGATACACTATTTATGGAAGGTATGGATACCGCCTGGGAATTCATTATTTCTACTGACGCCTATCAAGAGGGCGTTGCTCTTTCTGAAGGGGATTCCACTACCAAAATGATTGCAGGACTTGATAATGCATCACAGGATATGGTGCCTGTACTATATTGGTGGGTATCCAATTATTCACGCTATCTCGTCACCAAATCCGTCATGGAACGGTTAAAACAACGGGATATTATCGAAACAGCGCTCCACCGGATTTTAGCGCTACAGCCGGACTTCTTTTATCATGGTGCCAACCGGATCTTTGGCAGCATCTATGCGCGCTTGCCCGGGGTGGATTTGAATCATTCAGTCACTAATTTTGACAAATCTATTCAAGGCAGTCCCAATTATATGGGCACCTATGTGATTCGGGCAAAATATTTATATACCAAAAGCGGAAACCGTGAAGGTTTTGTAAAAGATTTGCAGCAAGTTCTTAATTCAGATCCAGCTATTTTACCGGCGGCTTCACCAGAAAATTTATTCGAACAGGAAAAAGCCCGATCCCTCTTGAAAGAAGTCTCTTCTCTCTTCGAATAAGTTCTACGCTTTTTACTGGCAGTTCTCCTCTTCCTCGATTCAAATTAGACCATGATTCTTCAAGTGGTCTTATGGACTTTAATCGTCCTACTCAGCATAATCATTCTGTTAATGGCGCTTCCTTATCGGTTAACCTTTCGCGGTCGTATAATCTGGATATCCAAACAAAAAGAAGGAAATGTGGCCATTCATTTTGGTGGATTGACTTGTGGCCTAACCATCGACATCTATCCCTATCGACGAATTGGTGTGGGACAATATAAAAATCCATTCTTTACGATTTCTCTGCCAAAAAGAAAACAGCAGAAATCAAAAAGTCCAAAGAAGGGTCAATCAATACAACCCTATTTAAAGATGGGGAAAGCCGCTTTATCAAAAGTCCATTTTGACCATTTTTCTTTAACCGGAGATTTGGGCCTCCCCAATCCCATGCATACAGGACTTATGTACGGTTGGATCCAATCCATTGGAAATTTAATCAAGATCGATCGCATCAATATAGGCATCGTTCCACTATTTAATAATCGATTTGAAACAGACCTGGATGGTCAATTCCACATGAAAATAGTACCGGTGAAAGTTATATGGCAGGCGGTAAAAACTTATTTTAAATTCAAGGCATGAAAGGGAATCCATGAATATTACAGAATTAATTAAGAATACACTTAAAGAAGCCCAAGAACTCATGACCTCACGAACGGTGGTGGGTGAACCGATTAAAACCGACACCCATACGGTTATTCCCGTATCAAAAGTCATGTTTGGTTTTGGTGGTGCTGGCGGTACATCGGGTAAATCTGAAAATGGCGAAGGTGTAGGTGGTGGTTGGTCGATCGAACCGGTTGCCTTTGTAGTCGTTGGCGAAGATGGGGCAAAACTCATGACCATCGGAGATAAAGAAAGTTTAACCGGCAGACTTATGGATTTGGCCCCTGCAGTTATTGATACAGTAAAAGAAATGGTAAATAATGGTTCTGAATCTTCAGAAGAGGAGGCAACCGAATGAAGCCCAAATCAGTAAGAGATTTTATGTCCACTAATGTGACCACGGTCAATCCTGAGATGGGGATTATGGATTTGGCCCAAATGCTTCAAGAAAATACATTTCAGACGACTTCCGGTTGTGGAAAATAGGAAATTAATTGGCTAAGTTAGCCGAAGAGATTTGCTAAAAGCCATTCAAAAGTAATCATATCGCACATTTGGGCAAATTAAGAGGAGGTTTCATTATGAGGAGGATGATTCAATTAATTTTAGTGTTCAGTATGAGTTTCATTTATGCAGACTCTGTGAATGTATTTTTTAAAGATGCCATGCAATGGCGCAATATTGGTCCCTTTCGGGGCGGCAGGTCACTTACAGCCGTTGGTGTACCCTCTCAACCTCTTACCTATTATTTTGGCTCCGTTGGCGGCGGTGTATGGAAAACTACCGATGCGGGATTGGAGTGGAATAATGTGTCCGATGGATTTTTTAAAACCGGTTCTGTAGGCGCATTGGCCGTGGCTGAATCGGATCCTAATGTGATTTATGTTGGGATGGGTGAAGCCTGCATCCGGCCTGTTATGACCTCACACGGTGACGGGGTATATAAATCCATGGATGCGGGCGACACATGGACCCATATTGGTTTACCCAATTCCCGCACAATTTCCCAAGTGATTGTTCATCCAAAAAATGAGAATCTTGTGTATGTAGCGGTGCAAGGCGACCAATATCAGGCCAGTAAAGACCGTGGTATCTATCGCTCAAAAGATGGTGGGAAATCATGGGAAAAGATTCTCTACGAAAATGAACATACGGGCGTGACCGGTTTGAGCATGGATCGAAACAATCCCCGTATTCTATACGCTTCGCTTTGGGACCACCATCGACAGCCTTGGCAAATGCGAAGCGGCGGTGACGGAAGCGGCATATATAAATCCACAGACGGAGGCGACACATGGAATAAACTCACCAAAGGTCTCCCGGAGAAAATGGGAAAAACCGATGTAAGTGTTTCTGGCGCAAATTCTAAAGTGGTGTATGTGATTGCAGAAGCTGAGAAAGGCGGCCTATTCCGTTCTGACAACGGTGGAAAAAGTTTTAAACGGGTGAATAGCGACCGAGTCCTTATTGCTCGCAGTTGGTACTACATCCATGTTTTTGCTGATCCTCAAGATGAAAATGTGGTGTACGTGTTGAATGCACCATTCATGAAATCCACGGATGGTGGAAAATCTTTCAATCAAATTTCCGTCCCTCATGGCGATAATCATGGGCTATGGATCAATCCCTACGACAATACCAATATGATTAATGCCAATGATGGTGGTGCAAATATTTCATTCAATGGGGGCAAATCTTGGTCCACCCAAAAAAATCAGCCCACTGCTCAGTTTTATCGTGTCATTACGGATAACCGGTTTCCCTACTATGTTTATGCGGGCCAACAGGATAATTCCAGTGTGGCTGTACCCAGTGCCACCAATGGCAGAGGTATTGATTGGTCCGACTGGTACCGTGCGGCAGGATGCGAAAGCGCCTACCTTGCATTCAATCCAGATAACCCAATCGAGATATATGGTGGATGTTATCAGGGACTCATTTCAAAACTGAATGTTTTGACTAAGAAAAGCAGAAGTATTATGGCCTATGAATATTTAGGACTAGGTTCCGTAGCCAAAGATCAGAAATATCGATTCAATTGGAATGCACCCATTTTTGTATCTCCTCATGATCCCGAAACCATTTACCATGCAGGAAATGTTTTATTCAAAACTAAGGATGGTGGTGATTCCTGGGATATTATCAGCCCTGATTTGACACGAAATGATATAGAAAAACAGGGTTGGGGCAGCGTACCATTCACCAACGAGGCGGCTGGCGGTGAAGTCTATAACACCATCCTTTATGCAGTTGAATCTCCACATGAAGCGGGAACCATTTGGGCAGGATCCGATGATGGATTAATCCATATCACCCGGAATGGTAGCGAATGGAAAAATGTTACCCCCCGCGGTATGGATGAAGGAATGGTGAATGCCATTGAAATATCACCTCACGATCCCAGCACAGCTTATGTGGCTTTCACCAAATATAAGTTTGGCGATTTGACACCTTATATCTACAAAACTACTAATTATGGTAAAAGCTGGACCATGCGCACGAAGGGCATCCCTGATGATGCATTTGTTCGGGTTGTAAGAGAAGATCCAAATAAAAAAGGACTACTCTTTGCAGGAACGGAAACAGGATTATATCTGTCGGATAATGGTGGCAAATTCTGGCAGCCTTTTCAACTCAACCTACCCATAACGCCCATCACCGACCTTACGATTCGAAATAATGATTTGGTCGCATCTACACAAGGGCGGGCATTCTGGATTTTGGATGATCTGACCCCTCTTCATCAATATGATTCCAGTATTGAAAAGTCGCCCCTCCATTTATTTGAACCAAGAACGGCCTATCGCACATCCGGTGGAAGCGGCAAGTCCACCACCATTGGGCAAAATCCGGCCAGTGGTGCAGTCCTTTTCTACCACCTTTCTGAATCGTTTGAAAAGGATGCTGAATTAAAGCTTGAGGTAATGAGTGAGAATGGAGATGTGGTTCGAACTATTACTAATAAAGGGGGGAAATCATCCAAAACATTTGGCGGTTCCCATAATCCTTCGATAATACCCGCGAAACAAGGGATGAACAGGTTTGTGTGGAATTTCAGAATTGATGATTTGACCACCGTTCCCGATGTATCTTTTTATGGCGGATATAGCGGATACCGTGTAGGCCCGGGGGACTACATCATTCAATTGACTTTAGATGATAAAACTGTTTCTCAACCATTAACAGTTCAAAATGATCCTCGTATCGATATCAGAAGCCAGGATACTAAGGCCCATCAAGAATTGATGGCGGATCTTTACGACCAAATCAATGACCTTCATGCATCAATAGTGAAAGCGAGAAGCATCCGCGGTCAAATTCAAACAATGAATAAGCGATTGAAGGAAAAAGATGGGATGGAATCTTTAATCGAAGCAGGACAATCTGCCATTGATGTCATTGATCAATGGGAGGGTAATGTGATGCAAACGGATATGGAAACATTTCAGGATGTGGTGAACTTCCTCAATCGTTTGAATTCCCATATGATTGATTTGCTTCAAACCATTGATGGCTCTGATCCCCCATTGACTCAGGGCCAGCGTGAACGATATGCAGACCTCATAGATGATTGGGATATGTATAAAGAAAAATTTGAAAATATCCTGAATAATGAAGTGAATGAATTCAATGCACAATATAGAGCCACCGGATTGCCTGCAGTGATAATTCCAAACTAGCATTCAACTTTCCCCTCCTTGAAAAGGAGGGGATTGAGGGGTGTGGTTTATATTAATGAATTAACTGTAGAAATGATTCCATTTAATATGTAAAGTGAGACTAGTTTTTCCACGCTGCCATATTCAAAAAGAATCCACAATAGTAAGTAAAAATGTTTGATTAAAAATGAGTAATTATCCACTTCCTTCGGCAAACTTAGTAATTGAATAATTTTAATCCCAAAAATGAATTTTTTCTGCCGGAATTAACCCAGACAAACTTTCTTTCATAAAATGTGTAACTGCCAATCGTTCCGATTGGGTAACCGTCACCACTCCATCAGTATTCTCAAATTGTTGATAATATACATTTGATTCCGGACTAGACTTACGAATTCGATTAAAATAATCCTGCCCCATACGGAATACACCTACCGTTGCATCAAAAATTTGATCTACCTCCAATGTAGAGACAACCTTATCAATCAATGCTTTGTAATCCGATTCCCAACCGGAGTAAATCATCACTGGATCAAAGCATATCCGTACCTTCCACCCTTTTTTCATGGCAGACCGAATAGCAGCAAGACGTTTGGTTAAAGATGGTGTATTTAATTCATTGGCCTTAACCACTTTTTCAGGCGACAACGTCCATGCCAGCAATACTTGATCCGTTGGAACCATCTCATCAATGGCATTGAATAAGGCACTTTTGGTCCGCACTTCTAATTGAAGTTCAGGATGTTGTTTTGCAAAATCAATCCATGCCCGAGTCATGGGGAGTATATTTTCAAATGCCAGCAAATCCGTATTATAAGAAATAGAAAGCATCATGGGGTCATGGGGATAGGGTCGTTGTTTTAATTCAGTGATAACTGCCGATTCCATCTCTTCCTGATTCACAAACACTACCAAATTGGCGGATGGATACATGCCCTGCAAAAAACAGTAATCACAATTATATAGACAATTCAGAATCGGCGTATTATAATAAAAATTCTTAAATCCACCATCTTGAAGGATGCCTGTCCCCTTATAAATAAAGGGCGGTTTCTTTACCGCCAGAATCAATTTCATTGATTTCTTCTGGATTTGAAAATCCTGATTGGGTCTATTGAAAATGGATTTATAATCCTGCACATCCACCACTGCTACTTTGGGGAATCGGGTAAGGCATACCTTCGTTAATGGGTAATCCTTTGCAGAAGACTCCACATAGATATGAGAAAAATCAGGCAGAAAGTTTTTGTCGGATTTCTTCATGAATCCCGTTCCTTTCTGCTTTTGACTTTGGCGCCGCGGCAAAGAACGGTTTTAACAATTTAATTGATTCTCCATTCCGTTTTTTAAAACTCTCGGACCATTCTAGCAATTGAATCTGCTGTGTTTTAGTCAACTTTAACTGAGCAATGCCTTGATTTAAAAACGCCAATTCGGATGAACTGAATATCTGCCTATCCCCCAACATCTCATTGTGATATGATTCAACAATGGACTGAATTTCATCTACCTTGTTTTCGATCAACCCTGTAACATCTAGAGATTTCCAATCCCTTACATTCATATGATCTGAAACCACTTTTAAGAATATCAACCTGTGTGGTGGCACGGTTGTTGACATAATTTTAAAAATGGCACTCCCTTCCATATCCACCAAACCGGGGTATCGTTCACCATTTTCTGTAATCCCTTTTGAAACGGTGGTTAATAATATTTCTTTTTGAGCATGACGTAGTAAAATATCCGGGAAGAAGTATCGACGGTTACTTTCATCCTGAATAGCATTGGCCCGATATAATACACCAATTTCAGTTTGGTCTGGATTTCCGCCAGCGATACCCAGATTCACCATCACGGTCTGGCTCAAATCGGGATTTTGTTTTAAATAATGATTTAACCTTTCAGTGGTTTTGACCGCGCCAACGCCGGTGATCAATAAATCAATATGGGTGTGAGAATATAGGTGAGTGGTTGAATCTTTTTGTAGGCGATAGGTTGTAATGAGGGGTTGTGCCTCCGCCTTGAGGGCTGTTAAAAAAAGAATTTTCAATTGGGGTATAAATCAGATGGGATGGATCATGCGAAGGAAAAATACTTATAGACAGCCTGATGCACGAGCCATGTACATTTCATCCCTTGGGGGAACTCCACATAATCGCCGGGACCAATGGATACCATTTCGCCACTTTCGGTGGTTACATCCACTTGGCCTTCTAATATGTAACATGATTCTTTTTCGGAATATTCCCATGGGAATTCAGATTTGTCGCAGGACCATGTGGACCATGAGCGAATGCCCATTTCCTGGATTTCATCCTCTGTAAGTTGTTTAATCAAAATTTCAATGATAATAATCCTCTCTTAACATATGTTTCAGTTGGTTTACCATTTTTATACCATGGGTTTTAGCATTGGTTTCCAAATCAATTAATTGACAGTTTTGAAGCCCCTCATTGATTCTAACCGTATCTTCATAAACATGCAATTTATCTTTAGAACCAGTAAATATTACACATTTTTGATGAATATTTCCCAATTCCTCCCAAATTTTATATCCGGAAAATTGGAGGGCTGATCGCCTGATTCTCCCGGGATGCGCTTCATCTATGGATCGGGCATACTTTTCATATTGCTCCGGGTCTGATTGAACATCCAGATATTTTTTCTTTAAAATCCATTTCATGATGGGCTTTAAGCCATGATACACCAAAGGATGGGCCAACCACGTCAAGGTGAGTATATACCATGGTGCCTTAAATTTTCCATTGGGACCAATTAATACCGCCAGAGATGGATCCACCTGTTTTCGGCTAATAGCATCCAAAATTACCGTGGCGCCCAATGAACTGCCCATAAGAATATAATGCCGATCATTTAGATTGTTTCCTCGAATCACATGGGTTAAATCATCACCAATGGTTTCGATGGTGATGGGTTGTTCTGGATCATGCTTTGCAGATTTCTTTTCCCGAGTTTCTATATAAAATATTTCAAAATCTATTGTCATTTCTTTCAACACAACATCCCAACTATTGATAAGGGATCCCCATCCCGGGAGAAAAACAATAGGGGGATATGGCGAAGGGAGTTCTGGTTTGAAATGGATTTGGAATAACTCCACCGATTGCACGCAGGAAATATGTCGTACAGACCAAGTACTATTGGACGAACAGAATTGGGAATAGTCCGTCATCATTTAGAGATAAAATAAAGTGTTAGTTGTCTTTATCAACAATCCGAATATTAAGTTCTGCCAACTGATCATCAGAAACAGAACTGGGAGCCTCATCCATTAATGAAACAGCGGAAGTTGTTTTTGGAAATGCGATGACGTCACGAATATTGTTCGTCCCTGCCAAGAGCATGACGAGTCGATCGAAACCAAAAGCGATTCCGCCGTGAGGCGGTGTGCCATATTTTAATGCTTCTACCAAAAAGCCGAACCGGACCCTGGCTTCCGCTTTATCCATACCCAATAATTCAAAAATCTTGGCCTGGAATTCAGGCTTGTGGTTTCGAATCGAACCGCCCGCAATCTCGTACCCGTTCATTGTGAGATCATAGCCGCGGGATTTGAGCGAACCGGGGTCCGTTTCTAAATCTTTAATATCAGACGAAGACGGGGCAGTAAATGGATGGTGTCGTGCAATATATCGATCCGCTTCAGCATCAAACTCAAACATGGGGAAGTCCGTAACCCACACCGGTTTGAATTCACCTGTATCTGATAAGCTTTCTACTTTGCCAATCTCAACACGTAAAGCACCCAAAGCTGTGAGTGTTATTTCTTTATCATCCCCAATGATGAAAAGAATATCTCCATCATTCATACCCGTGGTGCTAATTAATTCTTTTTGCAGTGCTTCATCAAAAAATTTGGATAGACCGCCCGTGAGCAACCCCCCCTTGGCCTTCATCCAGGCCAATCCTTTGGCTTTATATTTTTTTACAAAATCCGTAAAGCCATCAATATTGTTTCGGGAATACTTGGCTCCGCTTGGGACCACCAATCCTTTTACGATTTCAGCAGACTTAAATGCATTGAAATCTGATTGATCTGTAAATAGTTTTATATCTTGGAGGAAAAGGTCAAAACGGGTGTCGGGCTTATCAGAGCCATATTTGTCCATGGCTTCATCCCAAGTGAGTCGTGGAAAGGATTTAGGTAGATCAACGCCAATCACTTCTTTGAATATTTGGCCAGTTAATCCTTCCATTTGGGCATAGATCATTTCTTCATCCACAAAGGACATTTCAATATCTATTTGGGTGAATTCGGGCTGGCGGTCTGCCCGGAGATCTTCATCCCTAAAGCATTTCACAATCTGAAAATAGCGGTCATAACCGGAAATCATTAAAATCTGTTTATAGATCTGAGGTGATTGGGGTAGGGCATAAAATTGACCGAGGTGAATTCGGCTGGGCACGAGATAGTCTCTCGCTCCTTCAGGTGTGGATTTCATGAGTACCGGTGTTTCCACTTCCATAAAATCTTGATCCGATAAATAGGACCTTACCGCCTGATAAGTCTTGTGGCGGACCTTCATATTGTGCTGAAGCTCCTCGGTACGTAATTCAATATATCGGTATTTTAAACGTAAATCCTCTTCGGCACTGTTCCGATCGCTGATGACAAAAGGCAAAGGCGCCGCTTCATTCAGCAAATCCATTTCGGAGACGATTACTTCTATCTCACCCGTGGCCATGTCCGGATTCACTGCACCTTCACCGCGGTTTTGAACAGTGCCGGCCACAGCAAGGACATCCTCCATAGAGAGTTTTTTCACCGCTTCAAAATCGCCGGGATAATCTTCTGAATTGAAAATAATCTGAGTTTTACCGTAGCGGTCCCGTATATCTACAAATACAACCTGACCATGAAGGCGGACTGTATTTACCCAGCCGTTCAAAATGACTAATTCACCAATATGGCTCGCATTTAAATCACCGCAAGTATGTGTTCTTTTTTTCATCAATAATATGTGCACAATTTATAAACAAAAAACTCCGCTTTGGCGGAGTTTCTCATGTGAAGTTTTTGATTTAATAACGATGTTATCGTTTTGATACTTTCAATCGATTCACTGCCCGCTGCAAGGCGGCTTTGGCTCTTGTATCATCCACATCTTCTTTAGATGTCATGCGATCCTTTGCACGGGATAAAGATGCTTCAGCACGTGATGCATCAATATCAGCTGCGGATTCAACTGTCTCCACCAAAAGCTGGACTTTTTTATGGGTGATTTCTGCAAAACCGCCACTGGTGGCAAAGAACACATCTTTTCCCCTATGGGTCACTTTTATTTCACCCAAACCTAAACTGATCACTGCATCCCGATGACCGGCCATAACACCAAACAAACCATCTGTACCGGGGCAGCGTACATACGACACCTCCCCTGCATCCATGATTTGGGTTGGTGTTACGATTTCCAGATTAAATGTAGCCATGGTTTATTTAGGCAGCTTCTTTCTTGGCTTTATCAAATGCTTCATCAATTGAGCCTACATATGCGAATGCATTTTCAGGCACTTCATCTGCATCACCATTCAAGATGGCTTCAAAACCAGAGATGGTATCTTCTAGATCTACATAGCGACCGGGGGTACCCGTAAACTGCTCTGCCACAAAGAAAGGCTGTGAAAAGAATTTCTGAATTTTGCGGGCTCGGGCAACGGTTTGTTTATCTTCATCAGATAATTCATCCATACCGAGAATAGCAATAATATCCTGTAAATCTTTATACTTCTGCAAAACACCCTGAACGTTTCTCGCCACATCATAATGACGGTCGCCGATTACGCGGGGGTCCATAATTCTAGATGTAGATGCCAAGGGATCCACAGCAGGATAGATACCCAACTCTGCAATTTTACGCTCCAGCACGGATGTTGCATCCAAGTGGGCGAATGCGGTTGCAGGGGCCGGGTCGGTCAAGTCATCCGCAGGTACATACACCGCCTGCACAGACGTAATGGAACCTTTTTTGGTGGATGTAATTCGTTCCTGCAAATCACCCATTTCAGTGGAAAGAGTCGGCTGATAACCTACAGCAGAAGGCATACGACCCAAGAGTGCAGATACCTCAGAACCAGCTTGAGTGAATCGGAAAATATTATCAACAAAGAGCAATACATCACGACCTTCATCATCACGGAAGTATTCAGCCATGGCCAACCCGCTCAATGCCACACGAAGACGGGCACCGGGAGGCTCGTTCATCTGACCAAATACCATGGTGGTTTTATCGATCACACCGGATTCAGTCATTTCATTATAAAGGTCA
>DKLW01000058.1:12551-14805 GCA_002455835.1 Fidelibacterota bacterium UBA6630
AGTCATTTCATTATAAAGGTCATTTCCTTCACGGGTCCGTTCCCCCACACCGGCGAATACAGAATATCCACCATGCTTGGTTGCAATGTTCCGAATCAACTCCTGAATCAATACGGTTTTACCCACACCGGCGCCACCGAATAATCCGGTTTTACCACCTTTGGTGTAAGGCTCCATGAGGTCCACCACTTTAATACCCGTCACCAACATTTCTGTGGATGTGGCCAAATCTTTATGCTTCGGCGCAGGACGGTGAATCGGATTTGTCTGTTCTGTTTTCAGTTCACCTTTTCCATCAATGGTCTTCCCCAATACGTCAAACAAACGACCCAAAGTTTCGGGCCCGACAGGAACAGAAATGGGGATACCTGTGTCTAACACTGGAATACCGCGGGTCAACCCATCAGTGGAATCCATGGCAACAGTTCTCACCGTACCATCTCCTAAATGCTGTGCCACTTCCAGAACTAGAGTCCCTTCTTCGTCGCGATCCACATTAAGAGCGTTCATGATTTCAGGGAGGTGGCCGTCTTCAAAAACGACGTCAACCACTGCACCCATAATTTGAGAAACTTTACCTGTCATATTCGACATAATGGTTTACCCTTACTAATTTAGCGCTTCAGCACCGCTAACGATTTCCAGCATTTCTGTGGTAATTGCAGCCTGCCGCGCTTTGTTGAATTCTAATGTTAAATCTTTAATTATATCTTCTGAATTGCTGGTGGCATTTTCCATGGCAACCATTCGGGCTGCCTGTTCACTGGCGAATGATTCCAGTAGATATTTCCACATCTGCACATTTAAATGTCTCGGTACCAGAGATTTCACAATCTCATCCTTGGATGGCTCATAGAGTCTGTCTTCCACCGCACCTTCACCCGCTTCATATTCTAGCGGAAGGAGTTTTTCCGTCAGTACCATTTGGGTAGCTACGTTAACAAATTCATTGTAGGTCACACGGATTTCATCCACATGGCCGTTGAGAAAATGACTGATAATCCCATTTCCGATTTTGATGGCATGGTTGAAATTCAATTCGCCCCAAAAGTCCACATAAGATTCGATAATGTTATAGCCGCGGGTTTTGAAATAATCCCGGGCTTTTTTACCGATGCAGAATACATCCACATTCTCTTTACCAATCTCGTCGATTTCGATATGTGCTTTCCGCAAGACAGAACTATTAAAAGAACCAGCCAAACCTTTATCGGATGTAACCACCACATATGCCGCGCGATTTACATCACGGACTTCCAGTAATGGCAACAGGTCACGATCAACTTCCGGCAAGAGGTTTTGAATGATTTCTGACAGACGATTGGAATAGGGACGTGCCTGTTCCATATTTTCTTGAGCCCGGCGCATCTTGGCGGCCGCAACCATTTTCATGGCTTTGGTCACCTTCTGGATGCTTTTGACGGACTTAATCCGATCCCGAATATCTTTCAGGTTGGCCATAGGTTAGGCAGAAAATCCTTTGGTGAAATCAGCAATTGATTTTTCTAGACTGGCGGCCATGTCATCACTGATGACCCCTTCTACTGCCAGTGCTTTCAAGTCATCTCCGTTATTGGCTTCGAGGTAATCCAAAAGCCCGGATTCATACTCAGACACTTTATCAGCAGGGACTTCATCCAAATAGCCTTTGGATGCAGCAAAAATGATGGCCACCTGGTTTTCTACACTCACTGGCACATACTGCCCTTGTTTCAAGATCTCAACCATTCGCTCACCACGGGTCAACTGAGCCTGGGTGTTTTTATCCAAATCAGAACCGAATTTGGCAAATGCTTCCAATTCACGGTATTGGGCCAAGTCCAACCGGAGAGTGCCGGCGACACCTTTCATAGCTTTAATCTGTGCATTACCACCCACACGGGATACAGAAATACCCACATCAATGGCTGGACGGACACCGGAGTTAAACAAGTTTTTCTCCAAGTAAATCTGACCATCCGTAATGGAAATCACGTTGGTGGGAATGTATGCAGATACGTCCCCTTCCTGCGTTTCGATAATGGGCAGTGCAGTCAATGAACCGCCACCAAGATCCGCAGATAGTTTGGATGCACGTTCCAGTAGACGACTGTGAAGATAGAATACATCCCCTGGGAATGCTTCACGTCCCGGTGGACGACGAAGGACCAAGGACATCTGTCTGTAAGCTACCGCCTGTTTGGATAAATCATCATAAATAATGAGGGCGTGTTTACCATTGTCACGGAAGTATTCACCCATGGCGCAACCGGAG
>DKLW01000034.1:0-12878 GCA_002455835.1 Fidelibacterota bacterium UBA6630
TCCAAATTATGAAAAGGCTCTATCATTAATGATAGATCTTCTTTGACTCGTGTAAGATATAGGGCATCAATGGCGGAAACGACATGATTCAATACCAATGCACCTACTCCAAATGATGCAGCCAATTTCAATTGATCACTTTGAATTCGTTTTTTCTCAAATGCTTTACGATTTTCAGATGAATCCCACACCCAACTCCATTTTAAGTCTTCTGGATATAGGGCATCCATTTCACGATTTCGCAGGTGCTCTGCATTATAATCTTCGATAGTATCATAATTCCCGATATCCACCCAATATTCGTGGGACTTTCCGCCAGATGATACATTCGCATGCTGATAGGCGAATGACATATAATTTTTTTTCATTATATTAGAGAATGTAGACGTCCCGACAATGGTCAGCACCAAGCCTGTCTCAAGATATTGAAACATTCGAGCCCGATTAGAAAAACCCATGGACTTTTGCCCCCAACCCGGTAGTAAAGCCGATTTAATGACGGGACTCAATTCCTTCTTTGCTTTTCGCTGCCCAACCAATACACTATTGCTTATCAGTAGGATTGATATCACTATTTTTGTCGTCTGATTAACCATACAATCTGTATCAAGGTTAGAATGAAGCACATTTGTGCAAAAACGCTTCCATATCGGCCGTAAAATGTTACACCCTGGTTGAGGATAACTTCACCAAGGAAAACGGCCTGATCGCCAAATTTAATCTTTTGATCCACACGCCCTGATGGCTGGATTAGTCCCGATATACCTGTATTGGCGCTGCGGATAATACCTACTCGCTGCTCCACGGCACGCAACCTTGCCAATTCAAAATGCTGTCGAACACCGGATGAATTCCGCAACCATGCATCATTCGCTTCAATCGTGAGAAATCGTGCGCCATTATTCATAAATCCACGAGCCACGGCAGGATGGGTGGATTCATAGCAAATCATATTGCTGAAATATACAGAATCCAGAGGAAATATAGTAAATTCATCTCCATGGGTAAAATTGGCTTGGCCAAAGTTTAAGTTTTTTAATGCGGGGAACCGCGGCGACATAGGTATATACTCTGCAAAAGGAACGAGAAATATTTTATGATACATTTTATTCCCGTTAATACCAAAAAATATAGTCCCGTTATACACTCGCCGTCCCGTAGAATCTCGATCATAATCTACCGTCCCCATCATGAGGGGAATCTTCGTATCATTCACCAGCCATTCGTACTTTAATCTAGAAGATGACACGCGCATGTAAGCCGGGAGCGCCGCTTCGGGCCATAACACCAATTCCGGCTCCATACTATAGGCTTCGGCGTTGAGAGAGTCCATAATTGTATATAGACGATCTCGAAAAGATGCTTCCCATTTTTGGTTGGGATTTACGTTAGGCTGAATGGCTGCCACTGAACGGACTTCCTTCGCTTCTACTGAATCAAATTGGTAAATACGGAATGCACCAAATATCCAAGGCAATATGAATACAAGGGCCAATATATTTTTTCGCGTCCCTAAATCACCGGAAGACCGAATGGTCAGATACACCAAAATATTGAGCAATATGAGCCAAAAGGCCACCCCCTCTGATCCCGTAGTATCTGTAATTTGGACCAAGGGTAAAATTTTGGTTTGCGTAATGGCAAGGTTTGCCCAGGGGAACCCCAGAGGACCAAATGCACGAAGCCATTCCAAACTTGCCCAGGCAAAAGGCATAATGGCGATGCTGTTACCAAATCGTTTTTCGATAGTGGCCATTCCCCACCCAAACAATGCCCAAATGGCGGATAGATATAAAATGGAAGCAGTCATCGAGAAAAATGCGGCGATTATTGACGCACCGGAGTTCAGCCCAATCCAGTAAAAAGCAATGATATGTGAAATAACACCGGCAAAAAATGTCCACCGTGCCGATTCTTTAGGAGATTGAGTTAACCAAAAATGGATCAATGGTATAAACCCTACCCAAGCGGTTACACCAGGGAAAGGCGGATAGGCACATCCAATGAGCACACCGGCGATAATGGCCAATTGATAGGGCGATCGGTCAAATATTGATCGGATGAAGTGCATTAACGGATTTGATCTAAATATTGTTGAAGAAAAATGGCGGCGGCCGTTTCATCGATACGACCCTTGTTATGGCCTGTTTTCACTTCCTGCTGGATTAGTGCTTTTTCAGCACTCACAGAACTGAGCCGTTCATCAATCAATTCGATCGGAATATCCAATGCTGATTTCAATTGTTCTGCGAATGCAAATACCACCTCGGTCTGGGCTGTATCCTGCCCTTTCATCCCTCTGGGTAAACCAAGAATAATTTGATCCACCGATTCAGATTCGATTATATCTCGAAGTGAATTCAATAATTCTGAAGCATCTGTAAATGTAAGCGTTCTAAATGGTTTGGCAATTATCTTCATGGGGTCAGATAGTGCCAAGCCCACCCGTTTATTTCCGTGATCTATTGCCAGAAATCGTCCCATGCTACACCCCTATGTTAACGATTATTGCTGGGCACGTTCCACATAGTCAATACTTTTCACTTTGGATAGTTTTCTCACCACTCGCTCCAATTGCTTTAAGTTATTGACTTGGATGATGAATATGGCTGTGGCCACCGCATCCTTTACCTTAATGTCCACAGATGTCATATTGATATTGAGTTTGGATATAGTTTCAGTCATATCCTTTAACAAGCCTTTTCGATCTTGCCCTACAACTTGTAATCGTACATTGAATTGATCCGATCGTGCCACTTCCCAATCCACAGGCACCAGCCGATCCGATTCTTCGCTTAATAATGGCAAACTGGGACAGGCCGAACGATGAACGGTAATGCCTCTGCCTCGGGTAATAAAGCCCACCATATCATCACCGGGTATAGGATTGCAGCATTTGCCAAAATTGGCCATAATGTTAGAAATCCCTTCTAACTTGATACTCCGGCTTTCTTTACGACGGAATTTAAAAAAGCCTTCGTTTGAATCTTCTTCCAACGTTTCTTTTTGGGGTGCCAGTTTATCCATAATATCTCTTACAGATATTTCACCCTTACCCACCGCTTCAATCAACTGGCTTTCACCACCAAAGCCAAATTTTGAATAAGCGCCCTTTACTTCATCCGCCTGGTTGAGCATTTTTAATCGGCGTAAGCTTTTCGTTAAAATTTCTTCTCCCATTTTGACGCTTTCTTCACGCTCCTGTTTATTTAGGTATCGCTTAATCTGGTTTCGCGCTTTTGAAGTGACTGCAAATTTGAGCCAGCCATAATTGGGACTTTGAGAACTACTGGTAATGACCTCTACCGTATCCCCATTATTCAGTTCCGCATTTAAAGGCACCACCTTGTGATTCACTTTGGCGCCGAGACAGGTTTTACCCACTTCTGAGTGGACTTGGAATGCAAAATCAAGAGGTGTTGATTTGACCGGAAGCTGAACCAAGTCTCCATTGGGTGTAAATACAAATATTTCATCCCCGAATAAATCAATTTTGAGTAAATGCATGAATTCTTTTGGATCATTTTCTTCACTTTGTAAGATGTCCAATAAATCACGAAGCCATTTCACGTGACCATCTATACTTTTCGCATCCTTGACACCTTCTTTATACCGCCAGTGTGCTGCCACACCAATTTCTGCAGTTTGCTCCATATCCCGGGTCCGAATCTGGATTTCCACTAATTTCCCTTCGGGGCCCACCACCGTCGTATGAATGGATTGATATCCATTACTTTTCGGTGTAGCAATAAAATCTTTAAACCGCTCCTGAATAGGCTTGAATTTTTGATGCAAAACCCCCAGAGCCAAATAGCAATCCTCTACTTTATCCACGATGAGACGTATTGCCAAAATATCATAAATTTCTTCAAATGCCTTCCCCCGCTTCACCATTTTCCCATAAATAGATGAATGGGACTTTGGCCGACCGTACACTTCCGGATTTATTTTATAATCATTGAGTTCAGCGTTCAAGGCTTTGGTAATGGTACCAATGTATTTTTCCCGTTCTTTATTAGATGATTTCAGTTTGGATTCAATATCTACAAATACATCTGGATTCAATGTTTTTAAGACTAGGTCGTCTAACATCCACTTCACTTTCGCCATTCCCAATCGGTGGGCCAAAGGTGCATATACATCGCGTGTTTCAATGGCGATTCGATGCTGTTTTATCCTTGGCATGTGAGTGATGGTGGTCATATTATGAAGCCGATCAGCAAATTTGATAATGATGACCCGAAGATCTTTGGCCACAGAAATAAGCATTTTCATAAAATTCCCTGCCTGCTTTGCTTTTCGACTTGAAAAACGAATGCCGCCAAGCTTACTTACTCCATTAACCAAATTGGCTACATCCGTACCGAACGTTTCTTCAATTTCTTCAAATGTGGCTTCTGTGTCTTCTATGGTATCGTGGAGCAAACCGCCAATAATGGTAATATGATCCATGTTCCATGAAGCGAGGATTTTTGCCACCTCTACACAATGGGCCTCAAAATATGGATCCCCTGAACGGCGTTTTTGTCCTTCGTGATGCCTAGAGCCAAATTCATATGCTTTCCACATTGTTGCTTTCAAATCTTCACCATTCAATTGTTCATTTTGTGTGATGCCATCGAACAATTCAAGGAAAGGTTTGGGGTATTCACCCACAAGAAATGGGACAAATTTGGTTAAAGGGTTTACCATTAGAAGGGTGACTCCGCTTCTACTTCGGCAAATGCAGCCATATTCTCAAATCGGGCAAATCGATCGATAAATGTGGCTTCGACAACACCCGTGGGGCCATTCCGCTGTTTCGCCACGATAATTTCAGCTTTACCCCTATCTTCATCCTCCTGAGTATAAACCCAAGGCCGATACAAAAATATCACCACATCTGCATCCTGTTCAATGGCACCCGATTCTCTTAAATCTGATAATTGAGGATGACGATCACTTCTGCTTTCTACAGCACGGGATAACTGTGACAGTCCAATTACCGGCACATCGATTTCTTTCGCCAATGCTTTTAAGGATCGCGAAATTTGAGAAATCTCCTGCTGACGGCTTTCGGCGCCTTTCGGTCCGCTCATGAGCTGAAGATAGTCCACTATCAACAGACCAATATCATGCTCTGCTTTGAGACGACGGGCTTTTGCACGGACTTCTAATACAGACATACCAGGCGTATCATCTAGATAAATGGGTGCTTCGGCGAGAGAGCCCACCGCAATACTTAAATTTTTCCATTGTGTTTTGGGGAGCTTTCCTGTGCGGACGAGATGACTATCTACCCTTCCTTCTGCACAAAGCAGACGCATGGCCAATTGATGATTGGCCATCTCAAGACTGAACATGCCAACACCAGTCTTATTGAGAATGGCTGCGTTTCGTCCCATAGATAGGGCCAATGCGGTTTTTCCCATACCCGGGCGGCCCGCCACAATAATCAATTCGCCGGGATGGAATCCCGATGTTATATCATCCAAATCCATTAATCCGGATGGGACACCGGTCACACTACCTGGCTTGGATGCAATTTTATCTAATTCTTCAAAGGTATCATGAAGAATGGGGTCAATATGTTGAAACCCACCCCGGAGTCTTTTTTCAGATATATTAAAAATGGCCGATTCAGCTGAATCCAGAATGTCATCTACATCCTGTGCATCCTCAAATGCTTCTTTCGAAACTTCATGCGATACTTCAATTAATTTTCGTAAAAGATGTTTTTCCAGTACGATCTTCGCATAGTGTTCAACATTTGCTGTGGTGGGAACTGATTCGGCAAGTCCTGTAACATAATAGGCGCCGCCCACACCTTCTAGCTCCTTTATCTTCTTGAGTCGATCAACAACAGAGATGGCATCGATGGGCTCGCCCTTATCAAAGAGATACACCATACAGGTGAAAATCCGTTCGTGTGCTGATTTGTAAAAATTATTGGCAGAGAGCCATTGCATCCCTTTACTGACCGCTTCTTTTGTGGTCAGCATGGATCCCAATACGGCCTGTTCCGCTTCTAAGGCTTGGGGTTGAGCCGTTAATTCGTTTAATGTATTATTCTGAGCCATGTTTTATGCATCGATGATGGAACGAATCCATTTGAAATCTTTCCATGCACCTGTTTTCCAGTTTGGGTTTCTCAATAAAGCTGCCGGATGATAGGTCACGATCAAGGGAGTACCATGATAATCATGAAGCTGTCCTCGCATACTTTTCAACGAATTATCCACATTGAGAAGCGTATTTCCGGCCACACGACCTAAAGCTACAATGAGTTTCGGGCGAATCAAATTAATTTGATGAATCAAATAAGGTTCGCACTCACTTACCTCGCTTTCTAGTGGATCTCGATTGTTGGGCGGTCTACATTTTAACACATTGCAGATGTAAACATCCTTTTCTCTCGAACGATCAATTGCTACAAGTATTTTATCCAATAGCTTGCCCGCACGGCCTACAAAAGGCTCTCCTTTTAAATCCTCTTGCTCGCCTGGTGCTTCACCCACAAGGACTAAAGATGCCTTGGGATCGCCTACACCAAAAACAAAATTTGTTCTGGAATTGCCCAATTCACATTTATGGCATTGATTAATGTGTTGGTTAAATAAGGATAGATCCGATGGGAATTCGAAATGGGAAGGTTTTTGAGTGCTTGTTATTGCTGAAGTACCCAAAGGGGTTGGGTCCAGCTCTACATAAATCTCATCCCCGAAGAGATCTCGGGTTTGTCTTAAATATTGGTTAACCTTTTCGTCAGAAACTGGACCCATGGGCTTTTAACAGCTGCCCGTACCGGCTTATGCTTTATCCTGGTTGTCTTCCCATTTCAAATCGCCATCAATAAATTCATTGACGGCAACAGTCGTGGCTTTATCCAGTTCTTCATAATCTTCAGGGGTTTTTTCCATCACCTGATCATATACACCCATTTCAACTTCTTCGGTGGATATCATCATTTCTGCCATGATCCGGTTGCTAAGAACCTGTTTTGCTCGTTTGGACATCACCACTACAGCTTCATACATGTCACCGGTACGCGATTCCATTTGACGGATAGATAAGGGTTCAAGTCCCATGATAGACTCCTTCATTTTCATGTTGTATAATGTTTAATATATCTATGACGGCCTGATCCACACTGTCATTGATGACATGATGGTCAAAGTTTGATTTGTATGCCAATTCAGATTCCAGTCGTTCTAATCGTTTTGAAATTCGCACTTCTGAGTCTGTGCCTCTATTTTGAAGCCGAATCTTTAAATCTTCTAAACTCGGTGGTTCAATGAAAATCGATATGGTTTGATGCGGATATAATTTTTTCACCGACATAGCACCCTTCACATCCAACTCTAGTAAAAGTATCTGCTGCCGGTCAATGGCATGCTGAAAATTGGCTTTAGGGGTGCCGTAATAATAATCGCCATGGATCTTTTCCCACTCTGCATATTCATCATTGGCAATGCCCAATTTAAATTCATCATTGGTCAAAAAACGGTAATCCACACCATCCTCTTCCCCATTTCGCTTTTCTCTGGTTGTGGAAGACAAAGAAAAATGAATGGATGAATCTTTAACTTGCAAGGCACGACACAGGGTGGTTTTCCCCGAACCGGAAGGTGCAGATATGATAACAAAATTTTTCATAAAATATTTTGAATTTGCTCCCGCATTTTTTCAGATTCATCTTTCATTGTAATCACATGGTTGACAATTTTTTTAGATGAACTTTTTGAACCAATCGTATTGATTTCTCGACTCATCTCCTGGAGTAAAAAGTTCAACCTTCGCCCCGCAGGTTCTTCATCTGATAGCATTTCAGAAAATTGACCAAAATGACTTTTAAGGCGAACCACCTCTTCCGTCACATCTGCTTTTTCAGCCAGCATAGCGATCTCCTGGGCAATGCGAGATTCATCTATTGCGGTATTTTCCAACAACTCTGCGATCCGATCTTTATATTTTGCTTCTCGCTTTTCAAACTCTAGGGGAAGGTCTATTTCTATTTGACTAAGCACGGACTTTAAAATATCCAACCGATCTAAAAAATCTTTCTTCAGTTTTTCACCTTCAGAATGACGCATTTGAATCACTTCAGCGCAGGCTTTGTTGATGGCAGCAGCCAATTGCTTTCCGCACAAGGCACCAGTATCCACATGAGTAAATAGATCGCCGGCGTTTATAATATCGCCTATATCCAAATGACGGCCATATTTTTTCTGAATATCCAGTAAAATACGTTCAATCGCTTCAAATCGTTCTTCATTAAATGAGAGGGATTGGGTTTTTATACCATTGTTCATTTCAAGATTGACATGGATCGTACCGCGAATAAGCTTTTCAGATATTAGATCACGCACGGCTTTTTCGTCCGCAGGATCTATATCCAATCCACGGATTTTCACATCAAGAAATCGCCCATTCACTGCTTTAATGAGTACGGTGACTTTCTTGTCGCCCTTGCCGGCGGCACCCCCCCCATATCCTGTCATGCTTTGAATCATCTATTTTCAGCCCGAAAAAAGTTGAGGAATCTACACTTTTATTAAAGATTAAAGAAACAATAGATCTTATATTTTTCAAATAGAAAAATGTAATCACATTATCAAGTGAACGATCATTATATTTTTATTGGTTCTGCTGAAAGAAGAGTGTACGACCATCCAAACATTACCTGAGGAAAAATCCATCTGCTAATGCTTCTTGAGAAGACCTAAGAAGATATAATGCTATTACCATTCGTTTCATATTCACATAGGGCTTTTTATTTTCGATTAAAATGTAAAATAGTTACTATTTTTATATTTTTCTGATTTTTATAGATATTTGGAAATATATATTGTCGAGAAAATGTAAGTTTCATTATGAATAAAAAAGTATTTATAACAGGTGCCAGTAGCGGCATTGGCGAATATTTGGCTTACGCATATGCTGAAAAAGGTTATTTTGTCGGTCTAGTGGCACGCCGTGCAAATCGTTTACAAGCTATTTTATCAAAATGCCAAACCTTAGGCGGAGATGGTAAAATATATGAACTGGATGTTTTAAATAGAGATAGAATGAAATGGGCTATTCATGATTTCATCGCGCTTCCCGGTGAAGTGGATACTATCTATGCCAATGCAGGCGTGGGCGGTACTGATGAAATGAGCTCCGGAAGCGCTGAGGCCATGAACCATATTTTAAGTATCAATATATTGGGTGTAACCAATACCATCATGCCATTTATTTCACATTTAAAGTCCCAAAATAAAGGGAAAATTGCTGTAGTCAGCTCTGTGGCCAGCTTTAGAGGATTACCCCACCATGCAGCCTATAGCGGTTCGAAAGCGGCAGTACGAAATATTTGCCAGGGATGGGGTGTGGCTCTCCATAATTATAATATATCCGTATCGGCCATTTGTCCCGGATTTGTGGCCAGCGAAATGACCGACGGTAAAGATATAGCGCAGCCATTTAAGTTGGATACCGAAGTGGCGGTAAAGAAAATGATTCGGGCAGTGGATAGAAGAAAAAAGGTATTTATTTTCCCGTGGCAAATGCGATTTATTACAATTCCTCTTATGCGACATGCCCCCGATTGGTTGGTAAGAAAATTTGGTATGTAGAGACGCGATTAATTACGTCTCTAGAGTCTTTCGATTTGTTTTCTCACCCAGTCCGAATTAACCGATAGAGATACCATATGGGTAGGTCCCAACCCCGAACCGGATGGTGCATTTAAATAAGCATAATCCAGAGACATATTTTCCCAACTGAGTCCCATTCCAGCAGTGGTGGATCCAATAGCATTTCGTCCCAGTCGAACAGCAATTTGATGATTATAAACAACATTTATGCCCAATAATAATTGGCCGCCATTCTTCCCCACATTAAAATCATCCTCTAAAGATCTACCGCTCATATTCATCATTATATTCCCCATCCCTGTGATAGCAATGGGCCATTGAGCCGATCGATATGTGTGGGCAATACCCGTAATAATAGTCGGTTTAAAACGCTCTACCGTACCGTTATCCCATACCTGCCAACTGGTGGTCACATCACGGATCGTTAATCCCAGGCGACCGTTATCCCAAGGGATCATCAATATGCCCAAATCCAACCCCATACCGGTACCGGAAAATTCACTGAGAGAATGCTGAAGCATTTTTAAGGCCAGACCTATTTCAAAGTTTTCTGTTTTCCATGCGGTACTGAGATGCAGCCCCAATTGGCGTTGAGAAAAATATTTGAGTTTCGATTCGTCCAATCGTTCACCTTCATCCAATATCCCATTCCCTTCTCCAATATCGCCGGTCCCGGGGACACCATCTAATCCGAAATCCATGAGGATGTGGCGTGTATCCGGAATATCATCAATCCCCTCATAAAGGATTATTAAGTTCAGTGGACGCGAAAAATTACGGATGGGGAATCCAATTAGATCGGAATTGATCATACCGGCTAAACGGCTTTGATGGGTGTAGTTTATATTGTGGATGCCCACACGGCTTGAGGCTGCGGGATTAAACAATGGTGATACGGAAGTACCAAAATCCGTTGCGGCGGCACCACCTAAAGATAAAATACGTGCATCACCGGCACTGTTGAATGCTTGCCAACCATACTTGACCCAGTAGGTTTGGGTAGAGGCAAAACTAAACAATAAAAATAACATTGTGATCCTGAAACCCTGACTCCTAATCTTTTTGCAGGATGAGGGGCGAAGCATCTCAGGCAAATAATAGGATAACTTCTGTTTGAGATGCTTCATATCTTTTCGCTCATTCAGCATGACAACTTTATTTAAAGCCCATGCTTTTTTTTCAGCTCATCCAAACGGCGGATGGCCTCCAAAGGAGATAAATTCAAGACATCTAATTCTGACAGGTCGGCTTTCAGTGCTGACTCCTGTTCCGAGAATATAGATATCTGGTGATCAACCGCCTCTATATCTAACTGCTGGTCTGCAGGATGATTGGCTAAATGATAATTCAAAATCTCCGTTGCACGCTGAATTACCGGTTTGGGTATCCCCGCCATTTGGGCCACATGAATCCCATAACTCTTATCAACGGCACCGGGGATGATTTGTCGCAAGAATACAATTTTATCTCCGAATTCTTTCACCGCAATATGGTGATTCTCTAACCGGTCTAAACTGTCTTCCAAATCGGTCAATTCGTGGTAATGGGTAGCAAATAGGGTTCGGGCGGCCACGGCGTCTGTATTGTGCAAATGTTCTGTAATGGCCCACGCCAAAGACAGGCCATCGTATGTGGCAGTTCCACGGCCGATTTCATCTAAGAGAATGAGGCTTTTATTCGTGGCGTTATTGATAATATTGGCTGCTTCATTCATCTCCACCAAAAATGTACTCTCGCCACCGGCTAGATTATCACTGGCACCTACGCGGGTGAATAGTTTATCCACCAATCCAACCTTGGCCGATACTGCAGGAACAAAACTCCCCACTTGTGCCATAAGGACAATGAGCCCCACTTGCCGTAAGTATGTGGACTTCCCGGCCATGTTTGGTCCGGTAATGAGATGAATTTGGCTCTTCTTTGTATTGATAATGAGATCGTTAGGGATGAACCGTTCCGTGGCAGGCAAAAGTTGCTCTACGACCGGATGTCGGCCGCCTACAATTTTTAAGGCACCGTCTATATTTAATGTAGGGCGGTTATATTTATTCGCTTTGGCCACAGTTGCGAAATTGGACAATACATCCAATCGACTGAGAACTGACGCATTCTCTTGCAATAGGGATGCTTGCCCTAATAATTGTGCGCATAATTCATTAAATAGGCGAGATTCAATCGCTTCAATTTTTTCATCGGCAGAGAGTATCTTTTCTTCATACTCTTTTAAGTCGGGGGTGATGTACCGTTCCGAATTCACCAACGTCTGCTTCCGGATATAATCTTCTGGTACTTTGTCGCTATGGGCTTTGGTGATCTCTAAGTAATATCCGAAGACTTTATTAAAGCCCACTTTGAGAGAAGAAATGCCCGTCCGCTCCCGTTCGGTGGTCTGCAATTGAGCGATCCACTCTTTGCCGCCGGTACTTAATTCACGGAGTTCATCCAAATCATCATCCATACCGCCGAGGATCACATTTCCCTGTTTTATTTGGTTGGGTGCCTCAGGATGGAGTGTTTTGGTAATAAGATTCACAACCCCATCCGTATCGCCGAATCTTTTGATAAAAGCTTTAAGTGATTTATCCCCAGATCCTTTTAACACCGACTTCACTACCGGGATTTGTTCAAGGCTTAATTTCAGACCATTAATTTCTTTCGGCGATACTTTTCCATTGTTCACACGGCCCACGATCCGCTCAATATCGGATATCTGCTTCAAGTGATCCCGCGTATCCTCTAAAGCGCGGTTCTGTTCATGGAATGCCTCTACCACATCCAAACGGTTACCAAGCCGTTTCTTATCAGTTAAAGGACGGTTCAGCCATTGTTTCAACATCCGTCCCCCGCCCGCAGTGACTGTTTCATCCATCACATCAATGAGTGTACCGTGGGTACCTTGAGTGGCGAGGCTTTTGAATATTTCTAAATTCCGGACTGTAAATCCGTCCAACCCCATGACATCATCATCTAAGACAGGGTGAATGACCGAAATATGATCTAGATTCCCGCTTAAAGATTGGGTCATGTGGTGGAAAATGGTCCCGGCGGCGGTAATACCTTCCGTTAGGTCTTCGCATCCAAATCCCTTTAAAGACTTCACTTTAAAATGCTCAACTAAGGATTGGTAGGCCTGATCGTAATTCAGAATCCAATCTTCTACTCTGGTGATGAAGGGCTTTAGCTCTCTATACCAATTGGCGGTGGAATAAACCACCGATTCGCCCACCAGTATTTCTCTGGGAGAGAATTTCTGCAATGTTT
>DKLW01000037.1:0-121 GCA_002455835.1 Fidelibacterota bacterium UBA6630
CGGCACTGTCTGATTGGACGGCCACTCTGGCCGCATCATATTGATCTGAAAACCGATTTCGGTAAAGGGTATCTTTTGAATCTTTTAATTGTTTATGGCTGGCTTGGATGGCCTCTACCAT
>DKLW01000037.1:426-5033 GCA_002455835.1 Fidelibacterota bacterium UBA6630
CATGGCTTGGATGGCCTCTACCAAATCAATAAAATTTCCTATTATGGTAATTTGGCCATCAACCACAGCTTGAGATCGAGAAAATTGAAATGGCTCCGATTTTAGTGCTTTTTCCAAATCGGCTTGTAACTCGTCATCGGTTTTTAATATGGGAAAATTGAAGGGCGCCACTACCTCTTCTTGGGCGACATCGTTTAATTGGTAAGAATACAAAAGTGTTTTCCCTCTTGGGAAAAAAAATGACAGAAGAATAACCACGCAAACTAAAATAGATATTTGTCGCCAATAATGGTTTAAAATGGTCATTATATTTTGATGAAATGATGGTTTATTGGGAATACGAACCATTATAGCCCTTTAACTGCATTTATAATGTGTTTTGTAATGATCAACCTCTGGATTTCGCTGGTCCCTTCACCAATCTCCAAAATTTTTGCATCTCGAAAGAATCGTTCTACATCATATTCTTTTACATATCCATAGCCACCCAACACCTGAATGGCTTCGATGGTAGCCCGCATAGCCGTTTCGCTTGCAAATAATTTGGCCATGGCTGCTTCTTTAATGATTCCTCTCCCCTGATCCTTTTTCCATGCCGCATGGAATGTAAGCAATTTCGATGCTTCAATATCGGTGGCCATATCCGCCAATTTATTCCCCACCGCCTGGAATTCATGGATTTCTTTCCCGAATGCTTTTCGTTCTGTGGCATATTGAAGCGCACGCTCATAAGCACCTAAAGCAGTGCCCACCGAAAGGGCAGCCACGGAGATTCTGCCGCCGGTTAAGGTCTTTAAAAATGTTTTAAATCCTTTCCCGGGTGTACTCAGCATATTCACAGCAGGTACGACCATATCCTCAAAGAAGATTTGACGGGTATCGCTGGCTCGCCATCCCATTTTTTTCTCTTTCGGCCCCAATCGCATGCCTGATGTATCTGTGGGGACGATAAATGCGCCTACCCCAAGATCTTCTCCATCTTCAATTATCCTCGATGTGAGGTTGATTATGCCCGCTTCACCCGCGTTGGTGATAAATATTTTGCCGCCATTAATAACATATTCATCTCCTTTTTTAACAGCAGTAGTTTTCGTTGCTCCTGCATCGCTTCCGGCTTCTGGCTCCGTAAGTCCGAATGCACCAATCATTTCACCAGATGCCAAAGGTGGAATATACTTTTGCTTTTGTTCGTCAGTCCCTGCGATCAAAATTGGGGATGTGCCCAAAGAGGTGTGGGCTGCCATTGTGATGGCTACGGATGCATCTGCTCGAGCGATTTCCATAACAGCCGCGGCATAGGCCACTGTATCCATACCTGCGCCGCCCAATTCTTCCGGAATGGGAATACCCATGAGCCCGAGCTCAGCCATTTGATCCACCAATGCTCTTGGGAATGATTCAGATTCATCTAATTCTGCAGCAATAGGTGTGATTTCATTATCTGCAAAATCACGGGCCATTTTTACCAGCATTTTGTGTTCTTCATTAAAAAAAAGTTTATCCATTTTAATCCTTATATATCTTTACCACTTTATAGCAGCTGAAGCCCATGTAAATCCGGCGCCAAAAGCGGCCAAAATAATGTGATCTCCTTTGGAAATTTTATTTTCCTCCAATGCTTCTGATAAGGCAATGGGAATGGATGCTGCTGTAGTATTGCCGTACTTATGGATGTTGCTATACACCTTATCCATCTCTACACCCATTCGCTTGGCCACGGCCTGACTAATCCGATAGTTGGCTTGATGGGGGATGATGAGTTGAATATCATCCATAGATAATTTGTTCGCCGCCATGGCTTCTTCGATCACTTCCGGAAATCGGGTAACTGCATTTTTAAATACTTCTTTTCCATCCATGATGGGTTTGAATTTGTCTGAATCCAATTCTAGATTGTTTATCCATGCGTTCGGACTTGTACCTGGCGCCTCCATCCACAAATGTTTCAATTCCCTTCCTTCACAATGGAGGTGGGTTGACAGAATACCATTTCCATCATCACTCCGAGTTAAAATAGCTGCGCCGGCCCCATCTCCAAATAGGACACTCACATCTCTTCCTTCTGTACTTTTATCAATTAATTTTGATTGTGCTTCGGCACCAATAACTAGCGCTGTTTTAACCATCCCGGTTTTAATAAATTGATCCGCTACGGATAAGCTATAAATAAATGCAGAACAGGCGGCCTTTATGTCAAATGCGCCCACAGTGTTTAATCCTAACCGATCTTGGATTTGAGCGCTGACGCCCGGGAAAAAATAATCCGATGAAATGGTGCCCACAATAACCAATTCAATATTGCTGGCTTTGATTCCAGCATTTTCAATCGCATTCACAGATGCTTCATAAGCCAAATCGGATGTGCTTGTGTCTTGTCGGGACCATCGCCTCTCCTGAATGCCAGATCGGGTCCGAATCCATTCATCCGAAGTATCCATCATTGTGGATAAGTCATGATTGGTAACCACCTGCTCAGGCACATGGTGCCCTACGCCTGAAATTCTACTCTTGTACATCAATTTATTTTTTCGCTATTCTGGGATTTGAATATCACGGATATTGAGTTGAATCGTGGAAGTACCCTGCCACTCATTAACCTCAACTATGTAGGCAAGATCGACAGGAATACCTCGAATCAAATCCTCATAATGAGAAGATAATTTGAACCCAACTGCAGGATAATTCCTACCATTTTGACTGGCGGTAAATCGAATATGCTCCCCGTTCCCTATTAATCGAGGCTGGCCAGAAATAGAAACATTTCGCGTAACAAATTTAGGGCGCATATTCCCCGGACCAAAAGGCCCCAGTTTTTCTAAAAACCGCATGAACCTGGAATTGATATCGGTTAAGTTCATTTCTCCATCAATGCTGATGGTGGGAACCAAATCTTTTGGGGTTAATATTTTATTTACATGTCTTAATAATTGGGATTTAAAAAATTCAAATTTGGATTTATGGACCGTTAGTCCTGCTGCCATGGGGTGTCCCCCAAACCCTTCTAAAAATTCGCTGGTATGGGAAAGGGCATCATACAAATTTAATTTGGGGATACTGCGGGCGGATCCTTTTCCAACACCATCTTCATCAAAGGATATGATAATGGCAGGTCTTGAGAATTCATCTTTGATTCGGGATGCTACTATACCAATCACACCGGGATGCCACCCATCAGAACCAATAATGATCACCTTATCTCCTTCCAGATCCACTTGTGCATGGACCATACGAATGGCATCATTCACCACTTCTTCTTGAATCAGTTGACGCCGTTTATTCTCACGCACGAATATGGACGCTAATTCTTCTGCCTTTTGCTTTTTGGACGTGGTGAGTAATTCTACTGTTCGATTCGCATCCCCCATTCGACCTGCAGCATTGATTTTCGGGGCTAATCCAAATACCAGTTTGCCCACATTGAGAGATTCGCCAATTAGTCCTGTTTCTTTCAATAGTTGTCTTACCCCATGGTTTTCCCCTTTTTCTATTGTTTCCAGCCCGTGATGAACCAACACCCTGTTTTCTCCCATGATGGGGACCATATCCGCTGCTGTTGCCAAAGCCACAAGGTCCAGATATTTTAGTCCTACATTGAATTCAGAGCCACACGCTTCGGATAAAGCGGAAATCAGTTTGAATGCGACGCCGCATCCGCATAGCCCCTTAAATGGGTATTCACAGTCCTTTTGTTTAGGGTTAAGAATGGCAATAGCATTGGGCAATGTTTTATCCGGTGTATGGTGATCCGTGATAATGACATCAATGCCTTTTTGATTAGCATCCGCCACAGGGTCAAAAGCATTAATGCCGCAATCGCAAGTGATGAGCAAATCCGCCCCCTTGGATTTGGCATGATCAATACCGCACGATGATAATCCATATCCTTCTTTTTCTCTATCCGGGATATAAAAGTCAACTTTTGCATTGAGATCAGTTAAGCTAAGATATAGCAATGATGCACCGGTAGTCCCATCCACATCATAATCACCAAATACCAGTATGGGGATGTCGTTCTGGATATTTTTGAGGATTCGGTCCACAGCAATATCCATATTTTTCATCATGAAAGGATTGTGGAGTTGATCAATGTTTGGATCAAAAAAATCTCTGGATCTATGGCGTAATTCGATACCGCGGTTGGCTAATACTCTGGCAATGATTTCAGAAGTTTTAAATTCTTTTTTTAAAGTGGAGACAAGGTCTTCAGGTGGTTTTTTAATATTCCAATGCATAATCAAGTATCAAGGGACAAAACGAATGTCTTTTTATGATATAGGGCAATTCTAATCTGATGGTTTTACTTTATTTTAAATTGAGCCCGAGATCAACCTTATTTCACCACCTTCCTTAATAAACTTGAATAATTGATTCATGGATCTTTAAACTTGAAATAGAGTCGATCTATAAGCCGAGTTCTGTAATTGATAGTCATTCATCTAGTCCCGATGTTTCCGCCGGGATCACGCGATCAACCCTCCCCTCTCATTTAAAAAATATAGATGCGGACCACATCTTGGGGTTTACTTGATCTTGCACCGGATGGGGTTTACCCAGCTCACTATATTGCTATAGAGACTGGTGGTCTCTTACACCACCGTTTCACCCTT
>DKLW01000056.1:0-27671 GCA_002455835.1 Fidelibacterota bacterium UBA6630
ATCAATCCAACCTGTACCCGTTGTTGGGTCACCTGCAAGAACAAATTTTTCTTTTGCTCCTGTAATTGGATCAACAAATGGCTCTTGTGTTGGGTATGCAGGCCTAGGTAGAAACCCTTCCATTAGATTGAACCATTGTAGGGTTCCAGCATATACTTTTGTACTTGGGTCACTAATTGATGAACCTGCAGCGAAGTATACGAAACTGGTCATTCCCAAGGTATCCAAGACGCCATCACCATCAACATCCACCTTTGGGCCTTCAAGAAAGTCATAACCAGCAGAAGGGACTGGGCTACCCCAAGAACTAAAGAATTGATCATCAAAGGTATTTCCATTATAAACATAACCCAAGCTTAGCGTAGTATCAGAGCCTACATAGTCATCAGTGTAGGTTCCCAAATCAGGATCTGACCACTGAGTAAAATAAACTGTATCCAACTTTGCGTCAGCGGGACCACCGGGGAGTCCCACATAGTTGATCCGTGCCCTTTTGAATATCATACTTGATAGTGGGTTAGAAAATGGGTAATCATATCCCCAAAGTGTGATTTGAATTTCAAACCCAATCGGAGGAGAACCCCAACCGCCTTCAGAAACACTGACAGGTGAACCGCCAGTAAATTCATCTGGCAGGTCATTTGCTACCGTCCAAACAGTCTGATCTGACCCTGGTATACCTGGTATATCTCCATCCCATGTTTGACTCGTAGAATTCCAAGTGCCTGGTGTATATATACCGTCACCATCCACGTCATCAAAAGGAGCTCCTTCATCTGCCGGCCAATGGTTCCAATCATGCTCGTACTGATCCTTCCCAGCTTGAATCTGTGCATCTGTTAATGAAGTTGGATCGGCATCCTTTAATATAGCAATGTCACTTGCCAAATCTGCAGTATACCAATCCTTTCTCACGCGCCAGATTTGTTGCTCACGGTAATCTTCTGAATATCCCGAATCTTTAATTCTTCCGGTTGCATCTCTTAAGACTTTACCTGCTTTAAGCCCAGTATTATACATGGACCCATTCACACGAATACGCGGCGTACCTGCTCCCGAACCATCTGTTAGAATTACACCATCTGCATCTACGCCATACTTATCAGTTACTCTTGCTCCCCATAGAATACCTTCAGCAAAAATCACACTCCCCATCCCTTTTGGGTAATTACCAGCAGATCCGTGTGAAGTACCGTTCCAGTCAAAGAAGCCTTCGTTCCGCATGTGAATTTTCCAACTGTTTATGTTGAAAAACGTATCACCTGGTCCATTATCATCTAATCGATACAAGCGACTAGGTACTTTACCGGCGTTTTTATCACCCCTTGGTGGTTCAGCCGTTATAACTGAAACCAACAATAAGTTGATTGTAATCGCCCAGACTATTGATTTTTTGAAATTCATATAAAACTCCACTTTTTTCATTGGTTTTTTCAGTCGCCCTAAAAGGAGACCTGAGTACCTATTTTAATTTCACGAGGAATGCCAAACATATCAAATCCATGGTCATTTAACCAGTGATTGCGATTAGCAAGATTAATTTTCCTATACATCTCAACATATTCAGGCCCGCGACCTTCTATAATTAGAGAGCTCAATGCCGGATCGCTCAAAAACCCATCATCATATGCATCACCTGTACGATTGTATACATTAATAATATGTTGTGTATTCAATACGTTTTCAATGGTTGCATATACCTTAATATTTGTTGGACCAATTCTGAATGTTTTATCAACTGAAAGATCCAAGTTAAAGAAAGAAGGTGTAACGGATGAATTTATTGGCTCCATTGGTGCACGGTTACGGGGGTCATTATCAGATAGCAAGGCTCCCTCACCTGCATCCCGCTGCCCCATTGACCCATCTGAAAGGGTGTATGGGTGACCACTATTGAAGCTAGCAACTAGGTTTGCGCCAAAATTACTTGTCAATAAATTGCCAGTTCTGCCAGTTCTAAAATCCAGAATTGCACTAGCCTGATGGCGCTGATCGTATCGAGTGGGACCGATTGAAGTCGGCTTACCCCAGCCGGATGTACCAAGACCAGGATAAGAGTTTAAGCCTCTTGTATCCTGGAAGACATAGTTTGCAAACAACTGAAAGTTGTTCACACGCGCTGTTTTAAAATCAATTTCAATACCAGTAACATTTGCAAAATCTGAATTCACCCAGATGCCATGATTTCTCATTTGGAAGTAGTTCATGCCTGGAGAACTATCAGGACGATATTCATCTTCACCAATCTGATCCTGTGGATTTCTAGTAAAAACGGTTAAATCTACTGAAGCAACATCTCCAATCAATGTACCAAAACCAACTTCAAACTTGGTCTCCCTTACAGGTGTTAAACCCCAAGAAGAACGGCCATCACCACGACTGCGGTATAACTGACTCATGGGTGCCATTTGGACATATTTACCATAATTCAAACGAAATGTTGCTTTATCAGAAATTGGGAAACCCAATCCAACCCTTGGTAAGATATAGCTCTGTGTGGGCATATCCTTAAATCCATATTCTGGATGATCAGGAGCAACAATAGTTGCATTTTTATCCAGTGGTGGGTTATCATAATTTTTAAGATCTTTGTTTGCCTGATTTATTGCTTCATAACGAAGACCTACATTAACAATTAGGTCGCCTGCTTCGAATTTATCATTCACGTAAAACGCCATATTCCAAGGTTCGCGTGGCTTATCATATTCATTTGCTTGTGCTGATGAAGCATTCCAGTCTCTTCCTAGAGGATCATATCCAATCCAAGAAGAAAGACGGGCGGTCACAATTTCAGTAAGGATACGGTCTGATTCACTTGTTACCGCAGCTTCCAGCGTCGGATCCTGCCCAATCTTGGAATTAAGAGAATTAATTCCCCAGTAACTAAATCTTCTGTAATTGTATTTTGTGTAGTCACCACCAATTTTTACCTCATGTTCGCCCATCTGACTTACAAATTCAGCATCAAAGCCAATATATCCATCTTCGCCTTTGCCATAACTACCCATACGGGCACCATCACGAGCAAAGCGGAAACCGTTAATATTATAGTTGGATGGCTCTACATATCTATAAGCCCCACCTTCTGCACCGTCCCAACCGGCCGGATCAGTGAAAGAGTCTTTACCAGGGGTACCAAAGTGGTTAGCCCAATTGGAATTTATTTCGTTAACCGCGTCACGGTTGCCCCAATCGAGCCAATCTTCTAATTTACTTGTATGACCTGCTTTAAAAGCCCCTGCATCTTTAAAGGCCTTATCATAGCTTTCATATTTTCTTCCCATGGTTCTAACATTTGCACGCACATAGGAATTATTATTTAGAAAATAAGTGAGCTTTAGATTGACTAAGTGACTTGTACCTGCATTTTCATGGCGACGTGTATTGAACATTCCTGCAATAGGTTTGCCTGCACCAGAATAAGTATAGGTATTATAAGAGGTCGCCAAACGAATTACTAGCGGGTTTAAATCCCATTGTAGTGTACCATTAAAATCTAAGTCATCAGAAAGATTGTCAAACGCGTATGATGTGTTAGACCCACGTAGGGCGCCATCTACTGATGAATCATAGGCGCCATCCCCATCAACATCTTGAAACACATAACTACCACGATTATGATCAAGCACCATCATATCTCCAGATGCAGTTAACCCACCTATTTTATCTGCGATAGGGTTACCACCACCAATCGTAAATGGAGTAAACCATCTACTTGTAGAGCTGTAATTATCTGTAGAATACTTTCTAAGTGCGCCAAAGAAACGAATATTATTACCAATGGGTCCCTGGAATGTAGCAGTAATATCATTATCGCCTGTGGCTGCCCAAGGGTCACCACCTTGCATACCCTCTATTAAAACAGAGGCAGAAAATCTGGTTCCACCAGTCTTGAGGGACTGCTGAATCATACCAGCATTGGCTTTACCAATACTGGCATCAAAACCACCCACTTGAACAGCAATGGTTTCCAGTGCCTCTGGGATTGCATTTGATACCACTTTCCCTCCAGCACCTGACATAGAAGCACCTTCAAGGGTATAACCAATTTCTTCACCGCGGCTACCACGAATATGAAGTCCATCATGCATCTTAACTACACCAGCTTGGCTTGCAACCATTGATGTTACATTTCTTACAGCATAATTTTCAATCGCTTCCGCATCTATGTTTCTGGCGACGTTTGTTTGTGTAACCTCAATCAACGGCTTTTCAGCGGTTACTTCCACTGTTTCACCTTCAACTGCAGCTACCTCTAGTTCAAAGTTTTGTATAGTTGTCAAACCGATGGTTACACGTACGTTTGAAATAATTTGGGATTTGTACCCAATATAGTTTACACGCAACGTATAGATACCTGGCTGTACATCAAAAATGTAATATGTCCCTGATTCGTCTGTTGCCGCACCACTTGAAGTACCTTCAAGGATGACGTTAGCGCCAACCAATGGCTGGCCATCAGACGTGACAGTACCACTAATTTTACCGGTAAGGTTCTGTGCAAACAGACCTGCGGTCATCAAAGCGGCTAAGAACAAGATTGTGAGTTTTTTCATTACACTACTCCACTTATTGTTAATATTGAGTTTTATAAAATCTTTCTTTGAGGTTGCTCAAACTTACGTATAAAAGAGGCGTACCAATATACCCCTATCGCTTTTACCTACCTTGAACATAAGCTTTTTATTAAAGCATAACAAACTTTTTTTAATTTATTATTGTTATAAATATTGGTTCTACAAAGCGGTGATTTGTCCTCGGTAGTGACGGCTACTTTTTCAATTAGTCTTTCGCTAATTAATATTCTGGTGAACCTCAAATATACAAATATCCATAGAAGATTGAGATTGAATCCGTAAAGGGAAATGAGGTCTTAAATGGGCTTGGTGAGTTAGAGATGTATTTATTCGGCTAAAAAGAGGGCACTCAAATCTGGGTATGGCTCGCTACCCTCCAAATGATGAAAACAACATCCAAATGGCCATTAGGAGCATAATACTGTTTTCAATCAATGTGGCTTTGGTCATGGGCAATTGCAATGCGGTCCCCAAACAGGCACATTGAATTTGGGACTTGATGAATAAAGCCCGAACCACACCAATTGTAGTGGCGCCTAGAATTATTAGAGTGATAATTAGAGACGGGAATAGTGCGATCCGCAAAAAAAATGCCAGCCCCAGAGCCGTTTCAATAAAAGGGTACCCCCAGCCATAAGCAGGAACTGCTTTTGCAATAGGGTCGTACATGGCAAATGTTTGGGGGAAGTTTTTGTAATCCAAAAATTTGAAAAAGCTAAATACAATATAGAATAGCCCCATAAAGTCGTACATGAATCCGGCTATTGTAATTTCCGATCGATTCATGAGCAATGTAGCCACTATGATATAAAAGAAAATGAGAAAGAGCGGAAACAGCTGTTTTAAATCGGATGATGGTGATGCCTCTAAACGGGGTTCAGGCAGCGCTTCTGATATTTGTAGAACTGCTTCATATCCCGTTTTTGAAACAACATCAATAAGTAACTCTGGCTCTGGCTCTACCTCTCCCTCTCCCTTTATCACTGCCGTTTCATTTGAAAGGCTTACCTTAACCGATACAACACCGGGCACTTGGGATAAAGCCCGCTCAATGGTAGAGACACATCCAGCGCAGTGCATCCCCTTTATGGATAGCTCAACCATACCTTATTTTAAAAGGGCCACCCCATCTCCCGGTTTCATTATGCCCGGCGTCAACACGCGGGCATACCAACCGCGACGATTCATGAGTGTTTTTATAAATTCCGGCCCACGATCTTCTTCCACATATGGCAGTGCATATAAATTGGAACAAGGGTCACAAATAAATGAAATTTCGAGGGTGACATCGCCTATCTTGTATTGCTGACCTGGTTCGATGAATCCATAATCCATGCCCGAAAGGGTCAAGTTTTCACCTAGGTCTCCTGGCTGTACGGGCCACCCCTCCTGATTCAGTTCAAACAGAATATCCATGGATAGAATCATAATCGCCATATCTGGATCATTATCCTTTTTCTTTTTGCGAAATCGATTATAATCCCCATCAATGCCCGAAAAAGTCACATTGGCTATATTAATAGGCATTTTAGGGAGACCTACCTCCCCCTGTATATCCGGTTTTACATTAATCTGTTGAACGTGTGGTACCATTATCTGCTTCATTCCTTATTACAATTTAGGTGTATTTACTCATAGGTCTACAAATTATCCATGTTTGAATAGAGTGGCAGTTTTAACTTTATCCACTTTTTTAGTCATATTTCTTTCGGGAAAAATCAAATGAGGGAAAATTTCATGAAACCATTATTATTTTGCCTTTTAGTTTCAATGGGCTGGGCAGAACAAACCATTGATTTGCCCATGAAGATTAAGGGCGTTCGTTATAATTCATCCATTTCAAAACCAGAAGATATCCTGGGTCATAAGGTGGGCACACGACATACCCGCACCGATCAAGTAGTAGACTATTTTGAAGCCTTAGCATCTCAAAGCAACCGTATCATTTTGAATGATCATGCTGTCACTCACGAAGGGCGACGACTCATCCATGCTATTGTTACCCATCCTGATAACCATAATAATCTGGAAGTGATTCGACAAGCCAACCTGTCATTGTCTGATCATCCGAATAAAGTGAAGGATCGTCAATTAAATGATATGCCCATGGTGGCTTATCTCGGATTTTCTATTCATGGTGATGAAGCCAGTGGTACAGAAGCCAGCCTGCTTTTGCTCTATCACTTGGCAGCAGGTATGGGAAATGAAATTGACGAAATTTTAAAGCATACTGTCCTCATTGTGGATCCCATGTTTAACCCCGATGGTCGCGATCGTTTCGTTAATTGGGTAAATGGGAATCGCGGATTGATTGCCACATCAGATATACAGGATCGTGAACATAACCAGCCCTGGCCAAGGGGTAGAACTAATCATTATTTATTTGATATGAATCGGGATTGGATGCCCGTGACCCAGCCCGAATCCAATGGTCGGATTAAACTCTTTCACCACTGGCGACCGCAATTCTTATTGGATGCACATGAAATGGGAAGCAATGCTACATTCTTTTTCCAGCCGGGTATCCCCAGCCGCAATAACCCCAATACCCCTAAAGGCACCATTGATTTGGCTTATAAATTAGCTCCCTATCATGCTAAACGATTAGACAGCATTCAGTCCATGTATTACTCCCAACAGTCCTACGATGACTTTTATTATGGAAAAGGATCTACCTTTGGGGACATCCATGGGTCCGTAGGTATTTTGTTTGAGCAGGCATCCTCAAGATCTCTTGAGACCGAAACCAACCAAGGGCGGCTGACTTATGCATTTACTGTCCGGAATCAATTTATAACCACGTTAGGGACCTTGGACGGTCTGGTGGCCCTTCGGGCAGGTTTTTTAAAGTATCATCGGGATTTTTATGCCACGGCCCCTGATGCGGCAAGAAAAAATCCGGTAAAAGGATATTTAATTAGCTTAAAACAAAACAGAACACGAGCACAAATGCTGATTCAAAATCTTCAAAAACACCGCATCCGTGCCCATGGACTCAAAAAATCAATGACAATAAACCAGGTTAAATATCAACCGGGCGAAGCGGTTATCATTCCATCAAATCAACCTCAAACCCGTTTTCTAAAAGGGGTGATGGAGAGCGTCACGGCCTTTGAGGATTCTCTCTTTTATGATGTATCAGCATGGACCCTGCCCCTGGCATACGGTGTGGATTCCCACGAGCTAAAGCAAGTACCTAAATCCTATATGGGGCCTATTCTGCCATATATGGAATTGGACGGCGGCCATGTCATCGGCGGTAAGGCAACAGCGGCATATCTTATGACATGGGATAGATATTATGCTCCAAAGAGCCTTTATAGTATTATGGATGCGGGAATCCGTCCCAGACTTACCACCGCGCCATTTTCTGCAATTGTAGGTGGAAAATCCATACAATTTGATAGGGGCACCATTGTGATTCCTATGATGCAGCGTGATGCAGATGCGGACATAACTCAAGATGAGATCCATGCCATGATGGATCATTTGGCCAAAACTGATCATGTGCGCATTTTCGCAACCCATACGGCAACCACACCCACCGGTCCAGATCTGGGCGGCGCATTTCAGGGCATACTTCAAATACCAAGAATCGCTATTTTGTCAGGTGATGGCACTTCATCCTACGGTGTGGGAGAAATTTGGCATTTGCTCAATTTTAGGATGCATATGCCTACATCCCTCCTGAATGCAGATAATTTTACAGCATCCAAATTAGCGAAATATAACACCATTATTGTGCCTGATGGCTCCTATTCAAAATTGGATTCTTCAGAAATTAAAATCTTGAAAAAATGGATTTCTAGTGGTGGTACGTTGATTTCAATCCAAACGGGATCTAGATGGGTGGTTTCCAAAAAAATCGTGGCTGAAAAAATGAAAAAAGCAAAAAAGGATACCTTAGATATCCCCTACGATCAAGTGCCTATGGTCACGGGCGCCCAGCGGATTGGCGGTGCCATTTTTGAAGTTAGTGTTGACAACACTCATCCCATTGCTTATGGTTACAAACAAAATGCTCCCATGTTCAGACGGGGCGATGCTTTTATTGAATTATCTACATCCACAGGAGCCAATGTAGCGCGGTATACAAAATCTCCTCTTTTGAGTGGTTATATTTCAGAAGAGAAGTTGGCAGAAATTAAAAATTCAGCTTCAATCATCGCCCGCCGTCAAGGCCGGGGTCATGTGGTTTTATTTGTAGACAATCCTGCTTTCCGCGCATTTTGGTACGGGTCGAATGGGTTGCTATTAAATGCTGTTCTTTTTGGTCAAATGTTCTAAAGTAAATACCTTTATAGACAACGAAAAAGCTCTGTTATTCACATTTCATTATGGCAAATAGCGGGGCTTTAAATTTTTTAGAATTGTGGTTTAAAATACGTGAATTTTTTTTCTAGTTCTGATTTAAGAGCTGCTATAAAAATTCTTACACTCTTTTTAATGTCATCATTAACTGCTATGTTGACCCAATCATCACTGCTTTTATATCTACCATAGGAATTGATAAAAGCACTTATGGTATATAAGCCACCAGCCCCTCTCCCTTTAATCCTGTCCGCCAAAAGTATAATTATCCATTAACAATACTTCGAGCTCTTTACCAGGTATTGGATAATGTACAGGTGCACTAGGGATTAGCAGCATACCTATAATCATTTCAAATGATTTGCGTATATACATGAACTCTAACCTTTAAGATGATTAATAATAAAAGAGCCTCTGTAAAGAAAGGACCCATTTGAGTCTTCGGGTAGGCATTAAGACCTAATATAATAGATTATCCAACTTTTTTTAATTTTTATTTTTTGACTCATTTTCTTGGATTTTGATCGATTTCACCTAAAATTAATTCATCATTTTTCCTACCCAAACTGGACAATCCTTGACGAGGCAACCCAAAACGACTTCATGAGAACTGCATTTCTTACCGGTGGTGCCGGCCATGTAGGCGGCAATCTTGTACGCCAACTCCTTTCTAAGGGATGGTCTGTTCGGTGTTTAATTCACCATGATACGCGTGCTTTAGAAGGACTTTTGGTGGAGCGTATCAAAGGGAATCTCTCCGATAAGAAGCAATTAACCAAGCAAATGGTTGGATGCGACGCTCTATTTCACACTGCAGCCTATGTGGCAGTAGAGCATGTGGATATTGAAAAAATGAAAGCTATTAATGTTGATGGCACATCAGCTATTTGCCAAGCGGCTATTGATGCGCAGGTTCCAAAACTAATTCATTTTTCTAGTGTGCATGCATTTCAACAGCGGCCAACAGATCAACCGCTTATAGAAGATCGCCCACTGGTTTCATGGGGTGAATCGGCACCTTACGACCAATCGAAGGCTGCCGCCCAAAGAGTTGTTTATGACGCTTGCGATCGGGGACTAAATGCCAGCATCCTGCACCCTACCGGCGCTTTAGGCCCTTATGATTTTAAACCCAGCCGCATGGGGCAGGTGATTATGGATATTTTGAATAAAAAAATGCCATTCACCATTAATAATGGCTTTAATTGGGTGGATGTGCGGGATGTATGTGAATCCGCCATAAATTGTGTGGATGCAGGCAAACAGGGTCAGAATTATATTTTGCCCGGCGAATGGGCAACCTTTCGGCAAATTTCAGATATTATTTCTCAAAAAATTGGCCAGCGCACTGCTTATGGCACATTACCCTTTTGGACCGCATATACCGCCCTGCCTTTTGCCTATGTTTTTTCGAAACTAACGGGCAATCGACCTTCATTTAGCCGGGGTAGCCTTCATGCCTTATCCCTACAATGCAAAGATATTCCTGGAACATTGGCTAAAGCAGAATTGGGCCATACACCGCGGTCTTTACAACATACAATTCAGGATACAGTTGATTGGATGATTAAACATGCTGATTGATCAATGGCAATATGAACTAACCATTTGGATTTGGCTGGGTATTGCAGCGGGTACTTTCATTTTACTTATGTTCGTTCGTGCACCCTATGGCCGCCATGAGCGTCCCGGATGGGGGCCACGAATCCCTGCCCGGCTGGGATGGATTGCAATGGAATCCCCCTGTATTATTGTCATGACAGTCTTTTTTGGTATTGGCGCTTCCGGATGGAATTTGGCCGACCCCACAGGCATTATTTTTTATATCATGTGGATGACCCACTATGTTCACCGCAGCTGGGTTTGGCCGGCCCGGGCCCACATTTCGGGCAAAAAAATGCCCATCAGCATAGTCCTGTTTGCCATTGGATTCAATAGTATTAACTCATGGCTTAACGCAGAATGGATATTCAGCCTCCATCACCCCTATACCTATGAATGGCTCTATAGCCCCCAATTTATTATTGGTGTTATGCTATTTATTACTGGTATGGGCATCAATATTAAAACGGATGACATGCTGTTTGCGCTTCGTGAAAATGGGGAGGTGGATTATAAAATCCCTCATGGTCATATGTTCAAATGGGTTTCCTGTCCTAATTATTTTGGGGAAATTTTAGAATGGATTGGCTGGGCATTAGCCACATGGTCATTGGCTGGATTATCCTTCGCCGTTTGGGCCATAGCCAATTTGGTGCCACGCGCTCTGGCCAATCATAAATGGTATCAAGAAAAATTTTCAGACTATCCACGTTCTCGAAAAGCATTAATCCCCAAAATCTGGTAGGGGATTATTTTATTGATTATTTTCTTTGTTTATCATCCCCATAGCCACAATGATGGCACAGCCAACTTTCCCTTCAACCCCCCAACCAGGCGCGAATCGGTGGATTGGGCGTTTTAGCAGCGGATGGCGGTGACCTTCCCCTAAAAAAACTTTGGAAGAACCGAAAGTGATAAATAACATTTTCTCGACAGAAAGAAAAAATATTATAAAAAAATTATTGCACTCAATTTAATTTGGTACGTAGTATGAAATACACGCGTAAGTAACACGAAAAAACAAGTAGGAGTACGTTATGCAAAAAGGTAGTGTAAATAAAGTGGTGTTGGTTGGACACCTGGGTGGCGACCCGGAAACACGGTTCACGCCGTCCGGTGCTGCCGTGGCCAACTTTAATCTAGCGACCAATGAATCCTGGCGTGATTCTAACGGTGAACTTCAGGATAAAACCGAATGGCACCGTTGTGTTATGTTTGGGAAATCTGCGGAAATGTCCGGCGAGCTTTTGAAAAAAGGCCAGCTGGTCTATTTAGAGGGTAAACTCCAAACCCGTAACTGGGAAGACAAGGATGGTGTAAAACGCTATACCACAGAAGTGGTCTGTGATTTGTTCACTATGCTTGGCCGCAAGATGGACAACGGCGGCGGACAGGCTAAGCCTGTTGCTGCTGGTGATGATGAGGACGATTTACCGTTTTAATCATTAATCCAAATCGCTAGATTAAAAAAGGTCCTGGGGTTTCCGGGGCCTTTTTTTATTATTTAAACAATCATTTTTTCAAAATGCCTACCCCAAGTCTTATGTCTGCATTAAAATCTGACCTTATTTTAACTGCCTTTAGAAAGAGTTTATGAATCCAGAAAAACTTCAACACGAATTAAATCAATTTTGGGATAATGAAATCGTCCCTACCCTAACTGAATATATAAAGATCCCCAATAAATCGCCGGCCTTTGACCCGGATTGGGAAGAGTCCGGCCATATGGATCGGGCCCTTGATTTGGCTACCCAATGGGCAGATGCTCATAAACCTGAAGACAGTACCCTCCATGTTAAACGCTTACTTGGCAGAACACCGCTCATTATGATCGAAATCCCCGGCGAGCGCGATGGCAATATACTCATGTATGGCCACTTGGATAAACAGCCGGAAATGGAAGGGTGGCATGAGGGGTACGGCCCATGGGATCCGGTGATGAAAGATGGAAAACTATATGGACGCGGTGGTGCCGATGACGGCTATGCTCTGTTTGCATCCATTGGTGTGGTGAAAGCATTAAAAGATCAGAATATTGCATTGCCGCGAATTGTTATTTTAATTGAATTTTGTGAAGAAAGCGGCTCCCCGGACCTTCCCTATTATATTGACGAATATGCTCATATCATCGGCAAAGTAGATTTGGTAGTGTGCCTAGATTCAGGTGCGGGGAATTACGAACAATTTTGGACTACCGTTTCACTCCGCGGTATGATTACTTGCGAGCTTCGCGTGGATGTATTAACAGAGGGAGTTCACTCCGGCAGTGCCAGCGGATTGGTCCCATCTTCATTCCGAGTCCTACGTCAACTCATATCCCGGATTGAAGATGAAATGACGGGTGAAATCATTGTTTCTGATCTCCATACCAATATCCCCGAACACCGGATTGAAGAAGTGAAAAAAATGATGGAAACTTTAGGTGGAGAAACAGAAGTCTTCCCTTGGCATGAAAATATGAAGCCATCTACCGATGATCCGGTAGAAAGGTCCCTTCGCCAAACATGGAAACCGACTCTATCTGTTGTGGGGGTGGATGGTATACCAGCCATGAAAGATGGGGGCAATGTGCTCCGGCCATATACGGCTGTGAAATTGTCCTTCCGACTCCCGCCAGATGTGGATTGCCATCAAGCAATGGATGCGGTAAATAAAACTCTCAATGAAAACCCGCCTTACAATGCATCAGTGTTGATTGATTGGGAAGAGCCGGCCAATGGGTGGAATGCGCCTAAACTCGCCCCTTGGTTGGATGAGGCTATTCAAGATGCATCAAATACCTTTTATGAAAAACCGGCCCTAACCATGGGCGAAGGAGGTACAATTCCATTTATGTCTATGCTAGGTGAAAAATTCCCCGAGGCCCAATTTGTAATCACCGGCGTTTTAGGGCCCAGCTCCAATGCCCATGGCCCCAATGAATTTATTCATATTCCTTTTGCGAAAAAACTTAGTGCATGCATCGGACATATTTTAAACCAATTCCCAAGTTAATTTGAGTGTACGGACCCAACTAGATTTCTTGAAACCGCGGCCGAGATGGCAGCGTTACATTTCTGGCTTCCTTGGGTTGTTTATCGGCACCATGTTGGCTCGTATTACCATTAAAGGACGGCACCATCTCCCCAAAAAAGGACCATATATGGTAGCTGTGAATCATTTCAACTTGGTGGATTCATTTTTTGCAGTATTTGCTATTCAAAAGCCCACTGTATTTTTAATGGGTAGCGATCAAGTGATCGACTGGTTTAATTACTGGGCCCTATGGCTTTATGGGGTTATCCCTGTTAATCGAAAACGGATGGGGCCCTCAACAATCAAAATGGCATTACATTATATCAAGGCAGAAGAAATTTTAACTATTTTCCCCGAAGGCACTATAGCCCCTTTGCTCAGAAAACCTAAGCCTGGCGCTGTATATCTTTCTACATTGGGGCAAGTGCCTATTGTCCCTTTGGGCATTCATGGAATTAATCAGCCTTATTTCCGCTATATCTTAAAAGGTATCAGGCCCACTATTTTTGCCCAATTCGGAAAGCCCATGGGACCGTTTAAACTTCCTTCAAATAAGCAGGGTCGCAAAAAAGAACTGGAACGGATTGGACATGAAATGATGTGCCGTCTGGCTGCGCTCTTGCCGGAAGAAATCCATGGGGAATATACAGGAGATCTTTCAATTGAAAAGTATAAAGTGGAGAATAGAAACTAGTAATCGTTAAACTTTTTGTTCGAATTCTTAGTGTCTAAATTATTTATCTCCTTAATTTCAAAACTTAAAATCAGCGGGAAAACCTAAATGTCTCAGCCCAAACTTCAACATTATTTGATTGTAATTGCAATTGCATTGGGGTTCATGTTTTTAATGCGCTTTCAGGCAAAAAATCAACACCCAAAACTTGCGGATGGCAGTGCAAATGAACACCTTCTACAACAAGAGAACCATTTTAGAAACTTACGCCAACTCACGTTTAGTGGCGAGAACGCAGAAGCGTATTTTAGTTCAGACAGTAAAAAACTGATTTTTCAGTCTCATGACGGTGATGGGCTCTGTGACCAAATCTATATCATGGATATTGAAAGTGGCGAATTTGAAATGGTTTCTACTGGAGACGGGGTTACCACTTGCGCCTATTTTCAATATCCTGAAAATGAAAAAATTGTTTATGCCTCCACCCACCATGCTAATAAATCCTGCCCACCTCCACCGGATTACAGTAGGGGTTATGTTTGGAAGCTTCATGAGGGGTATGATATTTTTCGTGCCAATACAGATGGCTCCGAACTTGAGCAACTGACAGAAGAAAAAGGATATGATGCCGAGGCGACAGTAGCAGAAGACGGAAGCCAAATTGTATATACATCCATCGTTTCCGGAGACTTAGAGGTGTGGACTATGAAACCAGACGGTTCTGATAAGCGGATGTTAACCAACAAATTGGGTTATGATGGGGGCCCGTTTTTCAGCCATGATGGCACTAAAATCGTATGGCGAGCATATTATCCTGAGACAGCAAAAGAAATCGCCGACTATAATGGACTCATAGCTGAAAGCATGATTCGCCCCATGAACTTACAGATCCGTGTTATGAATTCTGACGGTACCAATAAACAGCAAATCACTCACAATAATGGTGCGAATTTTGCACCATTCTTTTTTCCCGGTGATGAACGAATCATTTTCTGTTCAAATATGGCTGACCCAAAAGGGAGAAATTTTGATTTATGGGCCGTGAATATTGACGGTACCAATCTTGAACGTATTACCTTTTTTGATGGATTTGATGGGTTCCCGATGTTTAGTCCAAATGGTAAATATTGCGTATTTGGCTCTAATCGCAATCAAGCTAAGCCGGGCGATACCAATATATTTATTGCAGAATGGGTAAATTAATTCTTTTTCTTTTCTGGGCCTCTCCGGGCGCAATGGAGGATTCCGTCCTTTCAACCATCCGTAACGATGCATTAAATAGGGGGATTCCTGAATCATTTTTAAATGAAACGTTTTCTAGTGGGGATATCACCACACATGATATAATATTGGAACGTTTCGCCAAGCCGTACGAAAAGAAAAGTTGGGTCGATTACCGAAAATTATTTGTGACTGAATCTAGAATCAGCAAAGGTGCATCATTTTATCAACAAAATAAAACAGCTCTTAAATCCGTGGGCAAACAAATGCAAGTTGATCCATTTCTCATATTGAGCATTATTGGTGTAGAGAGTAATTACGGCAGACATAAAGGTCAATTTACCGTTTTCAATGCTCTGTATACTCAAATAGCAAAAATGCCAAAACGAGCCAAGTGGGCAAAAAAAGAAATGGTGGCCTATTTAGAATATTGCTATACTGACAGCATTCCACCTCATTCTATAAAAGGATCCTATGCTGGTGCATTTGGATATGGCCAATTTATTCCTACTAGCTTTAATGCATATGCTAAGGATGGAAATGGCGACGGAATTCGCATGCCCTATGAATGGGCTGATGTATTTGCCAGCGTTTGCAATTACCTTGTGAAGAACGGATATCCCACCTCAAACCCTAACAATGAGAAGCAAGTTTATAAGTCGGTTTTTGCTTACAATCATTCGGACAATTATGTAAATGCCGTTTTAGGATTGCGGGCTGAATTAAAAAACAGAATCCTTACAGATTAACTTTTATGGTTAATTCTTCCTCTCCTCTTTTAATAATAACATCTACAGTTCTACCAGGTTTCAATTCAGCTAATCGGTACATATAATCATAAATGTTTTTAACTGGTTTGCCATCAATGGATATAATAATATCACCTTTTTGCAATCCTGCTTTTCCAGCGGGACCATCTTTTCTTGCTCCATCAATCTCTAGCCCTGCCGCATCACTGCCATAAGAAGGCATAACGCCAAAGGTCACCTTAAAACTGCGACGGGTCTGACGTGCTTCTTTTGGTCCCGCTTCTGTGAAAGCAGGTCGATTGTCCATTCTGCCAAACCGGACGACTACATCATAGATTAGTTCTACAATTTGTTTTTCACCCTCAACATTTATGAGCTGCCAATCATCGCTTGGCTTGTGGTAATCGTTATGGGTGCCTGTAAAAAAGAATAAAACAGGAATATCATTCACATAAAAACTTGCATGGTCGCTGGGGCCGTACCCTTCTTTGCTCATCTTTAAATTAAGCCCATGGTCTTTATTTTCTTCATTCAAAATGGATTCAAAGTTTGGAGAAGTTCCCGTACCTCCCACGGTGACCTTGCCATCAGACATACGACCAATCATATCCATATTAATCATTATTGAAATATTGCTTAAGTCGATTGTGGGATTATTCACAAAATATTTAGAACCCAGTAATCCTTCCTCTTCTGCATTGTACGCCATGAGTACTACAGATCTTTTTAAAATACTTCTGTTTGCAGATAGTTTTTCCGCCAATTCCAAGACGCCTGCTGTGCCGGAAGCATTATCATCGGCCCCATTGTGTATGGCATTCGTTTCAGGTATTAAAGAGCCAGTTCCCTCTCCACCAAAACCCAAGTGGTCAAAGTGAGCCCCAATTACAATATATTCATCTTTCAAAACAGTGTCGCTTCCAGGTATCAACCCAATTACATTGGGGACAGAAGCTGTTTCCTTAGCGAAGTCCACTTCAGCAGAAATTTGTTTTTCTACTCCAAAGGACTGTGGAACTAGCTTTTCATCCATTGCGTTTTGAAGATCCTCTAGTTTTCCAGATAAAATTTTGTCAGCTAGGTTTCTTGAAATGTGAATCACGGGAATACCAACAGCTGTTGAATTGGGAGAATGTTTGAGCGCAATTAATTCATCATCGCCAGCCTGATTTACAAAAATAATGCCGGCTGCCTTTTGATCTCTAGCTAACAAAGCTTTTTTTCGCAAAGGTAAATGTTCAACAAATTCAGAATGAGGATGATCTCCACCCGGTCCGCCTCTCAAAATTATTACCCACTTCCCTTCCGCTTTAATATTATTATAATCATTCCATTTTATAGAATCATCAATTGCAAACCCATATCCGGCAAAAACAATATCGGCTTTTAATTTTTGATTGGCAGAAAATTCTAAAGGAATGAAGTCGGTATTCACTTGATATCGCTCTTCATCAACGGTGAAATTATTTTTCTCCCCTAAATTTATCCCTGTAATAAAATCAAAATTCTGTAAATATCCATTGGAACCCGCTGGAGACAACCCGTAATCTCTAAAATGATCCACAATATAGTCTACTGCTTCTTTAGATCCTACGGTCCCTGGATACCGACCTGCGCGTTTATCATCCGCCAAATATTTAATGTGGTTCATCAAATCCACTTCTGTGATTTTTGAGTTTGTATTAATATTAACTGATTCTTCTGGCCGCTGAGTGCATCCAGAAAAGATAGAAATAAGAATTATAAAATTGATTATGCGTATCAAAGGCTCCCACCCCCTTTTTATTTACTGAAAGTTAAATTTACTGAGAATCCATATACTTCGGGAATAAAATAAATTGTAATTTTAGTGCTATGATAGAAACCACAACAGACCAAGTTCACATCCAGGTTCAGACCAATTATATTCCTGAACGGTCTGACCCCTCCAAGCCTATTTTCTTTTTTGCCTATCATATTACAATTACTAACCATGGAGAAGATACAGTTCAACTTAGGAACCGCTATTGGCACATCACGGATGGGAATGGCAATATTGAAGAAGTCCGCGGGCCCGGCGTAGTGGGAAATAAACCTTTCATTCAGTATGGCGAATCTTTTGAATACACCAGTTTTTGTCCCCTCCCCACCGAGTTCGGCGTCATGCATGGTCATTTTGAAATGATCAATGAACATGGGAAAAAATTCAACGCAAAAATTTCACCCTTCCGATTAAGTATACCATTTTCAGTTAATTAAATAATAAAATTATTATGGATAGTAAAACAAAAATAATTGCCACCATCGGCCCCGCCTGCGAGGATACAGAGACTCTTCAAGCCATGTTGGATTCGGGGGTGAATACCTTTCGCCTCAATATGTCCCATGGGGATGAACCAACCAAAAGAAATTTATACAACCTGGTTGAATCTTTGAAAAGAGCTGACGGACTACGGCCTTGTATTTTAACCGATTTGGCCGGACCTAAAATCCGCATCACTGATGTGCTACCGGATTTTATTTTAGAAGCAGGACAATCCATTACCATTACCAATGAAAATGGTGCTGATGAAAATCATATCAGCGTCACAGAGGGCATTGGGTTTAGGGATGTTTCTGAGGGGGCAAAAATATTAATCAATGATGGACGAATCCAGCTTCAGGTTGAAGAAACGGTTTCGAAACATACAATTAAATGCAAGGTTGTGATTGGCGGTTTAGTCGAGCCCCGGAAAGGGGTCAACTTCCCCGGCATTACTTTAGATGTACCGCCCTTAACGGACCAAGATAAAACTGATTTAAAGATGGCGTTGGAATTAGGTGCCGATTGGATTGCTCTTTCATTTGTTCGTTCAGCGGAAGATTTGAATGAAGTGTTGGCTGTCATGGATGAAATGGACAAGCACCTGCCTGTCATGGCCAAAATTGAAAAGTGGGAAGCCCTTAGCAATATCGGCGCGATTGCAGAATCATTTGATGCGGTCATGGTGGCTCGGGGCGATTTGGGTGTGGAGATTCCTTCAGAACAAGTACCCTTGGCACAAAAACGCATCATCAATGTGGCAGAAGCCTTGGGTAAACCGGTGGTGATTGCCACTCAAATGCTGGAATCCATGGTAGATAGCCAAACCCCTACTCGGGCTGAAGTAAGTGATATTGCCAATGCCATTATTGATAGCGTAGATGCACTTATGGTCACCGGCGAAACGGCTGCGGGTAGCTATCCCGTGGATGTAATTCAAACTTTAAAACGGGTGATTAACGAAACGGAACAAGCCACACCATCGGGACGAAATTCCCTTCCCGAGGAAGTGACCAAAACGGCGGATGCAATTAGTCATGCTGTATGCGAAATTGCTCAGGATTTGGATATTAATCTTATTCTGACCATGACACACAGCGGCAGTACGGCTCAAATGATTGCTTGCTATCGACCCGAAGCAACTATTCTCGCACTAACCCCATTTGACCGTGTTGCTCGACAACTTCAACTGGTTTGGGGAGTTATCCCAATTAAGGTGGGTCAATATGATAATATTGAATCCGTACCGGAAGTATGTGATGCCGTGTTGACGGAACGAAAATTGATCAAAAGTGGTGAATCCTACGTGATTACGGGTGGTGCCCCCATGGGTGTGGCCGGCACCACAAATTATTTATCTGTTCAAACATTTTAGACCATTTGCTAAGGAGGAGGTTCTTATGCGATTAAAACAATTGTTCGTCTTTGCGTCTGTTTTTGGTTTTATTAACGCACAGAAAATTTCAAAAGAAAACCATTGCTGCACTGTGCCCGGATTCTTGTCTAATAATTCTGATTTGGTGGAAATGGTCATACGCAACGGAAGGCTCTATGAGGCCAAGACCATGAATGAAGTGATCACGGGGTACAGCAAACGCCTGCCCCATTGGTGGGAAGAGTAAGTTTGAATTACACCCTTAAAAGTCCCCTCTCTTAGAGGGTTCGTCTTCCGCAGAATACTGAATACGGGGTGTGTACAATAGAAGGGAATAAAATGAGGAAAATGAAAAGGGTTAATACCTATATAATTAGCGGTTTGATTGCCGCAACATCTTTGTTTGGCCAAGTTGAATTATTGAATCCTCGTTTTGATTTCACACCGGGGATTCGCTATGGTCGATCCATTTCATCACCAAAAGATTATCTCGGATATGAATTGGGCACGGAATACACCATTTATGCAGATGTGTTGAGTTATTTAAGAACTCTGGATGAACAATCGGACCGTGTTTCCATACATCCCTATGGGAAAACCCATGAAGGCCGGGCACTGGAATATTTAGTGATTACGAGTGAAAAAAATCAGAAACGATTGGATGATATTCAAAAAAATAACCAGCGGCTGGCAGATCCTCGCAATATTAATCCTGCTGTGGCAAAAAAAATTATTCGAGAAAATCCGGGAATTTATTGGCTCAGTTATAATGTCCATGGCAATGAGGCCTCCAGCACTGAAGCGGTCATGCAGGTGGCCTACCGGTTAGCTGCCGGACAAGACAAAGAAACCAAAGCCATTTTGGATAATTCAGTTGTGATATTGGTCCCATGCATAAATCCGGATGGGCGGGATCGGTATGTATATTGGTATAAATCAGCCCAGAGCCATGTGACCAATGCGGATCAATTCGATTATGAGCATGACGAACCCTGGCCCGGTGGCCGGACCAATCATTATTGGTTTGATCTGAATCGGGATTGGGTGTGGTTAGTTCACCCCGAGTCCCAAGGGCGCATTGCAGCCTATCAAGAATGGCTCCCTCAAATCCATGTGGATTATCATGAAATGGGATTCAACAGAAATTATTTTACCATGCCCGGCACGACACCGCGCAACCTTATGCTGCCGGAACCTTATGAGGCTCTATCTGACACATTTGGTCTGGCAAATATCGCGGCCTTTGATAAACACAAAGTTATGTACTACACCCGGGAAGGATTTGATTTTTTCTACCCGGGCTATGGATCCTCCTATCCAAGCGTAATGGGTTCTATCGGTATGCTGGTGGAACAGGGCGGACACTCCCGTGGCGGCCGAGCCGTTGAAACAGATGATGGATACATTCTTACCCTTCGGCAGCGAGTCTTCGACCATTATGAAACATCTTTTGCTACCCTTTCAGCAGCTGTCCGAAACCGCCAAACTCTGAATCAATATTTCCATGATACTTTCCAGCAAAAAACCAATACGGGAAAATCAGCCGTCTATATCCTGCCAGATGATCCCAGCAACCACCTTTATGATGTAGTGAATATGCTTCGTGCTCATGGTGTGGAAGTCCGAAAGGCCAAAGCGAACTTTACAGTCAACAAAGCCCATGCTTATGAATCCGGCAAGGCTTCAAGACAGGTATTTAACAAAGGGGATTTCCTCATTTATACCGATCAGCCCCGTCACCTTTTTATTAATACAGTCATGCAAAGAGAAATGGTTATTGAAGATTCCATCATGTATGATATGGCGAGTTGGGCAGCGCCGCTTGCCTATAACTTGGATGCTTATTGGTCAGAAACTAAACCGCGAGTGAAGACTGATCTGGTAAATGAAAATCTGACCTATTCGAGTAGCATTAACCAAGCCCGTGATGCATATGCATATGTAATTGATTGGGATCAGCGCCATGCGCCAAAAGCATTGGCTCACCTATGGGCGAAAGGATATAAAGTGCGTTCGGCGCGCAAAACATTCAACAATGGATCCCGCACTTATTCACAAGGCACATTGGTCATTCTCATGGGGCGCAATACGAAAAAGGCTGAATCCGTTCAGAGTGATATGGCCCAAATCGCCAAAGACGCTGGTGTAAACATTGAAGCCTTTATCACAGGACGAATGAAAGAAGGTATCGACTTCGGGTCAGGGAATATGGTCCCCTTAAAAACCCCCAAAGTGGGTCTCATGGTAGATTCGCCTTTCAACTCCTATACGGCAGGCCAGCTCTGGTATTTGCTCGATAAAGAAACAGAGCTGGGTATTTCTAAACTGAGAATGAACCGATTAAAAAGTCTGGATTTGAATCAATATGATGTTCTTTTATTCCCCGGCGCACGAGGCAGTTTGGATTCATCCATAGTGAAAAAATTGAAGGGCTGGGTTTCGAAAGGGGGCACGCTGGTGGCTACAGAAGGCAGCGCCACATTCTTTACAGAAAAATCCGGCATCAATAAGGTGAAGATCGTTCAGCCACCCAAACCGGAAAAAGCAGGCATTCTGCCCAGTGCATATACTCGTTATGAAGATCGTTCAGATTCACTGGGCCTCAAGCGTATTCCCGGAACTGCATTTTACGGCATGATTGACAATTCAAATCCACTAGCCTTTGGGCTTCCGGATCGTTTATATACACTTAAACAAAGTGTGTCTGCCCTTATGCCCGATCCGTCACTGCAAACTGTGGGTTATTATCACAAAGATGCCACGCAATTGAAAGTTGCAGGTTATGCATCCATAGAAAATCGAAAACTTTTAGCTGGAAAAACATTTGCCGCCGTTCAACCTATGGGCCGTGGGAAAATTGTTTATCTGGTCGACAACACGCAATACCGCATGTTTTGGGTGGGACCATCCAGAATGGTACAAAATGCGGTGATGCTCGTACCCAATATGTAAAGGAGTAATCATGAAGAAACTGAAACACATATTACTGATCACCATTGCCATTGTAATTGGGGGCTGCAGCAATGACGCGGCCCTGAAAAAACGGGCTTATGAATTGGCCCATGAGTTCATCATTACGGATGGCCATATCGATGTACCATGGCGTCTCAATGACGGCTACGAAGATCTTTCTGTCCGGACAGAAGGCGGCGACTTCGATTATGTCCGCGCCAAAGAAGGGGGTCTTGATGCGCCCTTCATGTCTATCTACGTCCCTTCTTCATACCAAGAGACTGGCGGTGCCAAAGAGAAAGCTGACTCCCTTATTGATCTTGTTCAGCGGATTGCTGATGACCATCCTGACAAATTTGAAGTGGCCACCAGTGTTGCAGATGTAAACCGCATCTTCGCCGACGGAAAAATTGCCCTACCCATGGGGATGGAAAACGGGGCGCCTATTTTGGACGACTTAAGCAACATCCAATATTTCTACGATCGGGGGATTCGGTACATAACACTCACCCACGCTAAAGATAATCTCATTTGTGATTCATCTTACGATACCACCAACACTTGGGGTGGATTGAGCCCTTTCGGCCGAGAAGTGGTGAAAGAAATGAACCGCGTGGGCATTATGGTGGATATATCCCACGTTACCGATGAAGTGATCAACCAAGTGCTGGATATGACAGATGTACCTGTAATTGCTTCTCATTCATCCTGCCGGCATTTCACTCCAGGATGGGAACGGAACATGGGTGATAATGAAATTCGCAGATTGAAGGACAACGGCGGTGTTATCCAGATTAATTATGGTTCTTCGTTTGTGACGCAAGAAGCTCAGGACAAACGTGCGACCAACAGCGAAAAGATTGACGCCTATGCAAAAGAAAATGGATTAGCTGCCGATGATGATGAATTAAAAGATTATGCGAAAAAAGTTCGGGCAGAAAATCCCATGTATGCGGACATTACAGAGGTGGTGGACCATTTTGACCGTGTTGTAGAATTGGCCGGTATTGACCACGTGGCCATCGGTTCGGACTATGATGGTGTAGGCGATACTTTGCCATATGGATTGAAAGATGCGGCTTCTTACCCAAACCTCATTTATCATTTGCTAAAGCGGGGATATTCTGAAGAGGATATAGAAAAAATCTGCTATAAAAATATCTGGCGAGTTTGGTCTGCCGTAGAGGCTACGGCTGAATAAGTCATTTTAATAATTTAAACAAATGTATGGTGCGCAAATCTGCGTACCATACATTATTTATTATGGTCTTTAACGGCTTTAGATACTTTTCGATGGAGCCAGCCCCTGGCAAATATATTTAAAATTGGTATCATCCGTAATTTTCTCGGCGTGTACACACGTCGCTTCCCGGCAGCCATCCCTTTGATAATACCATTCACGCAATCATCTAATTCGATGGCATGACTACCATGGGTATGCTTCGATGCCCCTAACTTTTCTCCATCAGCTCCAAAGGCGTTAGCCCGCAAATCCGTACCTTTAATCCACCCTAAATATGCATCCATAAATTTCACCTTGCCATCCGATTCAATTTCCAGGGTTTCAATAAAACCGCGGAGGGCGTGCTTCGAGGCGGCATAGCCCGCGTGTGCCGGAAAGCCCATCAGGGCCTGTGCCGTGGTAATGGATACAATAACACCCTTTGATTTTATTAATACTGGTAAAGATGCGTGGACACAATTCACGGCGCCCATATAATTTACATCCATGAGTTTCTGAAAAAATGAAGGGTTACTAATATCTTCAAAATTGGCCCACATGCTGATGCCAGCATTTAAAATTATACCGTCCACACCGCCAAAGGTTGCCGCCGTTTTATCTACCAATGTCTTGCAAGCATTTCGATCCGTAATATCGGTCTGCACAGCAATGGCCCTGCCTCCATCCGATTCAATTTCGTTTTGAATTCGGTTGAGTTTGTTTTCACTCCGGGCTGCCAATACTACACTGGCGCCGCGGGAGGATAAGCTTTTTGCCAACCCTTCTCCAATGCCAGATGATGCTCCGGTAATGATAAAAATGGATCCTGAAATTTTTATGATAACCCTCTAAGGTTCGTTGGCAAATACGCCGTTGCGAATTCCAAATATATTGGCAGGGTCGTGGGCGTTTTTTAAATCTTTAATCAATTCAATACTGGAATTAGAAATGGTATCTTTTACAAAATCTTTCCGAATCTTGCCTACGCCGTGATGGTGAGAAATGGACCCACCCTTATCCATGATGGCCTTCCGGATGGCATGCTCAATTTCGCCAAAGAGTTCTTCCGCCTTCGGTATATCTTTCACGCTCATCCCCAGCATAAAGTAGATGCAGACCCCTGTATGGTAAATCTGAGGAATGCGGTAAGAGATATACGGCTCCCCGGGTAAATTGTGTTTTGCATGGTAGGTTAACAGCGTTTCGGTGGCTGCTTCACAGACGGTTTTAATTTTACTCCACGGCACAGTGGTTTCCATGGTTTCGCCAATCACGTGGTAGTCCGTTAAAAAATCCCGGATGTAAGCAATGGCAAAGGTGAGCAGATATCCCCGTTTTCCATTTCCGGGGCCGCCAATCAATCCGCCATGCTGTTTAGCCAGTTTTAAAATATTTTTTTCTTGATAGGACACTTCGCCCCTTGACCCCTCCATCACAAACGTGGTGGCGCACATTTTATCAGCATCAAACCTTTTAACCTTCAAGACGAAGAATTTTTCTACTTTGCTCATGAATGCCTTAAAGCCTTCTGCTTTAGGCTTCAGTGCTTGACCAAATCGGAATTGTACATTATCTACCAGCCGCACACTGGATGGTACATAGTTGGTTTTGGATAGGTCGTAGAGAAATTTGGTTCCGGATTCGAAATCTTTAAAGATAACGGAGTTGTATTTTTTTGTTTCTGGCTCCTTATGAATTTTGAGGACAGCCTTGGTGATGATGCCCAGGTTTCCTTCTGATCCAAATAATATATTCTTAGGATTAAACCCGATGGATGCACGGCTCAATGGCTCCACCTGTTCAATGACGCCTTTGGGCGAAATCATGGTTACATTTTCTACAATATCTTCAATATTGCCGTAGCGGTTTTTTTTCATACCGCTGGCGTTAGTGGCAATCCACCCGCCCAAGGTGGAAAGCTCTACACTGTCTGGTTCGTGGCCCATGCAATAGCCTTTTTTCTCTAGCCAGGATTCCAAAGCGGTACCTGTAATACCAGCCTGTACACAGACGCGACGATCCTCTTCATTCAACCATTCAATCTGATCCATACGGCGCATATCTACGGATACAATCATCCGCTGTTCTGCGTCTGGAATCATTAAGGCGCTGGTTACATTGGTACCACCGCCATAGGGCACAAGGCAAACATCGTGGGTTGCTGCCAAATGAATCAGCGCTTGCACGTCTGATTCTGACTCCACATAAAATACCATATCCACACATCGCGCTACACGATTATATAATACTTTATACACTTCTTCTGATGTGGTTTGGCCATGGCTGTGGAGAAGACGATCTTCATCATCGGTAGTAAAATGATCTTCAGAAAAATCTATCCTTACTCCGTCCATAAATTCTTGATTCAGGTTAGGCGGTGTTACCGGTTTATGCTCCACTTCTGCCAATTTATCATTGGGGTCTACCGTTATGCCTAAAACTTCTTCAATATAAGGGATAAAGTCAGGCATCCGCGTGCCGGAGAGTTCATAGCGGTCTCCCACCATGGATACGGTTCTGTCTTTATTCAAAACAAAACTGGAATCCTTGTATCCCCATTTGTGGCCCCAGGTGGTGTGCTTGCTTGCAAAAAATTTTTTATCCGGCATAGAATGATTTTCTTTCTTGTTGGATTTCACCTTCTAAAGTTTTGGTCATCTGATTGATCTGCTCATAATGGTTGCTGTCTTCTTCCGTGACAAAATCAGAAGGATAAATCGGTGGTAATATTTTGACATTCACACGGGCAGGATACATAATGAAGCGTCCCTTGGGCCATGACCGAAATGATCCGTCAATAAATATAGGCACTATGGGTGCATTTAAATGGACTGAAAATCGGGCGGCCCCTTTTCGAAATGGTCTCATCATATTGGGCTCTCCCCTCGATCCTTCCGGAAAGATAACCAAGCTCCTTCCATCTTGGTCCATGAAGGCTCGGCATAATTCGATGGTATCATCAAATGTAAAGGTATCACCATTTCTCTCCTCAGTTTTTCGGGCAATGGGCACCAAGTTCATGACAAAGTTGGTTAGTGTCCGCTTTATGGTGCTATCAAACCAGTAATCTTTGGCCGCCAACATGCCGAAATAATTGAAGCTCTTTCCTGCGGCTACACTGATGAGGGCCACATCCATATGGCTGTTATGGTTGCTGGTAAAAATGGCTGATTCATTCGGGAGGTTTTCACGCCCTAACACCCGAACAGGTGTATACCATAGAAATACAAACTTGCACCAATAATAAAACATTTTTTTCCAAAATTGAAAAAAGAGAGGTTGTTTATTAACGAGATAGGAATATTTAGGGTCTGCTAAAACGGACATCTCTGCACGTATTTATCGACCATAGGTCATGTGGGCTTGCGTAAAGGTATCGGAAGCAATGGCTGAAAAAAGTGAAATCTCCAAAGCCAATGCAGAGGCGCCGATAATTTCTGACAGCTTTCTCGCTGCAAATTTACCTTTGTCGCATCCAAGCAATTTCAAATTTTGTTTTTGGGGCAACAACCTTGTGCCACCGCCCACTGTACCAACAGTCATTGTCGGTAGGGTTAATCTGAATTTTACACCATTATCCGTTGGCTCTGTCTGGTAATGGCCAATAGAGTTTTCCGCTACGCATGCTGTATCCTGACCCGTAGCCAAATAAATAGCAGTGAGCGCATTTGAAATATGCAAATGACACCCCTC
>DKLW01000056.1:28052-32529 GCA_002455835.1 Fidelibacterota bacterium UBA6630
CGGATGTGTCTGCTTTGAGTATTCGACGAATAACGGGATTGGTGATGGTCGTCTCAACAATGACACTATGGCCCCGGCCCATTATCATATTCCGCGCAGAAGCTTTTTTATCACTGTTGAACCCGGACTCTAAAACGAAATTTGCCCCGGTTTGGTTTTTGATATAATCGCAAGCCATCTTCGCCGCAAGAGTAACCATATTTTGCCCGGCTGCATTGCCCGTATCCAATACAAAGTCTAAAATCAAATAGTTTTGAATCGGGTACTGATCAATACGCAAAAGCTTCCCATAATTGGTTGTTTTATCCGCTACACGCTTTATGGACTTGAAATGTTTTGTGACCCAATCAGAAAAATCTGCAATCTTTTTTACATCATCAAAAATAAAAACGGGTGCCCGTGATAACTCCTGCTTTACATGGGTTACATGAATTCCGCCACAGCGGCGTGTGGCCACCATACCTCGCGTCATGGACAATGCAAGTGTGCCTTCCAATGTGCATAGGGGTACATAGAACTCTCCCTTTGCATAATCCCCGTCAACCAGAAGTGGCCCAGCAATGGCCATGGGCACTTTCATGTAGCCAATATGATTCTCGATGATACCTTTCAACTCTTCCGGGTTGTTTTCAAGTTTTGGATTAATCTCAACACCGGTTTTCTCACGAATCCAATCCAGCCTTCTGTCTGTATCGACTTGGGTGTACCCGTTAGGTATCATATGTTTTCCATTTTTCTTTGTCATATTATGTTTGGGATCATTCCTAATGGATAAGTCCGGAATATAGTTAGACTCTGTTTAACTTTTGCTAAAGTTTATTTTAACGCCGTTTGCATTAACGATATAGGTCTTGTACCCATTTCGCATCTTCATTGGATAGCGGCTCTCCCAATTGAGCTGCAACTTTTACTTGATCCTCGTTTCGCTGCCCAAGCAATACACATCCTGTGGGCGCATCCGTCAAAAGTGCGTCTACCAATCCATGCATCACCGGCTGGGAGTGATCTGAAAATTGATTCTCTAATTTTGTCTTATTGATATGCATTTTATCAATCATTGTTTGATTGGCAAAATCCTTCACCGTTGTGCGGAAGTCTCCCCTATCAAACGTTGCAGGGGCTGTGTATTTCCCCGTAAGGAGCCCATGCTTTATAGGTGAAAAAAAGCAGATGCCTACATTGTGAGTGTCCACATAATCTTTTAGCCCTGAGGATGCATAGGTATCATCCATCACATTGCGATAGGGCTGGATGATATCCGGATCTACCCGATCAATATAGTTCATAATTTTATCTAAAAACCAATCGGAAAGGCCAATAAATCGCGTTTTGCCTTCTTCTTGAAATCGTTTAACCACATCAATTGCATCATTAAAATATTCTTCCTGTTTTCCGAAATTGCAATGATGGAGGTACATTAAATCCACACAATTTGTGTTCAGGTTTTTTAACGAGCGCTCCATGTTTGTCCGCATATGCTCTGGATGGTACCAGTGACTATAGGGACCCATGTCCCACCCCACTTTGGTAGCAATAAAAATATCTCTGCGGGGGATCTCATCCCACATGGAACCGATGACTTTTTCAGAATGACCGTCACCATATACATCTGCAGTATCCCAATGGTTAATGGCGGAAGCATATGCCTTGCGCAATGCATTTTTGCTGTCTTCGTCGGTTTGTCCGCCCCATCCCACAGGTTGATTTTTGTCTGCCATGTTAGGGCCGCCATAAGACCAGGTACCCAAACTGATTCGAGAAACATTAACGCCGGTCCGCCCTAAGGTTACAATTTCCATTTTAATCCTTTTTTTGAAAGCGAAAATTTACGGAAACTTGATCCTTAATATGTCATCAGGATTTCACATTATCGATATTGGCCACCGGGGATTTTCTCTCGATCGAGCTGTTTCAGAACTTGAAACAACTGTTAGCGATCTCGTTTTTGATGGAAAAGTCCGCGCCATTAAAGTAATCCATGGCCACGGCACCGGTGCACTAAAACGGGGTGTGCGGGAATGGTGCGAAGATCAAGCTGGGCGATTTCAAGCGGTAATCTATGGTGAAAATTACGATCTTTTTGATCCGGACTCAGCCAGCATGCGTGCAGATTGCGGCTCTCCTTATGATCCGGACCTGGGGAAGAGCAATGGGGCCATCACATATATTTGGTTATGGTGATTGGACGTGTATAATAATTACCCCTAAATTCATGCCTACATGAGAACAAACAGCAACACATTTGACCAATTATTTCGCCATATGGTACCCACCTCAATGGAGGGTATCCAGATTTTCAGCATGGATGACAATTATATTAAACCCCAGCGGTATAACGATGTCACCAATTTAGAAAATGGAATTTGGGAAGACCTTTTCATCAATGTTACGCCCCTTATCGATCAGTATGTTTCCAGAGAATATTTATTGGGGATGCGCGCCCTCCCGATTCCCAAAGACCGATTTCCTGATTTTGAGGCCATTTCTCCATTGATTCAAAACTCTACCAATTGGCAACTCGTCCCTGTTGCAGGATTTTTATCCGAAGAATTGTTTTTCGACCTAAATGCCAATCGAAAGTTTCCTGTGACGGATATCATTCGAAAGTCTCCCCGGTTTGAAGAAAAATATGCGGGCAAAGATATCCAAAACGATGAGGGATACACTCCTGAGCCGGATATTTTTCACGATATTCAGGGACACATTCCTTTTTTAATGAATAAAGACTATGCCGATTTCATGCATGATGTGGGCATACTTGGTGATACGATTTTGAGAGATGAGCGGGAACTGGGGAGTAAACTGGTTGCCCATAATATAAGGCGCCTCCAAAATTTTGCATGGTGGACCTATGAATTTGGGTTAATCAAAAATAATGGTGGTACAGACAAGTTCCGCCGGCAATCAAATGACATTGATTATGAAATCTATGGTGCAGGTATTGTTTCGTCTTTTGATGAAACGGTAAATATTGTGAAATGTGCGAAAGGTGAATCTAAGCGGTCTCAAATCTTGCCTTACGATATTGAAGAAATTGTGATGACTTGTTTTAATTATAGTGATATTCAGGATCGGTATTATGTCATCGAGTCCATGGAAGCCTTATATGATTCGTTCCGGAACAACCAGGAGTTGTTCTGGTTTGAAGGTTAATACCAAGAAGTGTAAATGGAAAAAATTTTACTCTTAATCCTCATTATTATTTTATACAAAGGATGCGCACCCTCACCCTCGCGACTGACAACATCTGATCCCACATTGCTGGTTACCCAAGCGGATTCGCTCTTGGCTGCTCGTCCGGATGATAATGATTTGCGTTTATCCATTATTAAGGCTCGCTTGAATCTTGCAGAGGCCAACAACGACATGGACCAATACGAGGCGGTACTTAAAATGGATCCAGGAAACGGCACTGCCAACTATCATATCCATATGGCTACAGGCAAAGTTCAACATAAAAAGGGGCATAAAAACGGCCAGTGGGATGCAATTCAATCCTTTGCAAAAGCAGCGACGGCAATTGACTCCTTAGGAGCGCCACATTATTGGCTTGGTCAAGCTTATGAAAAAAAGGATGAAATGGATTTTGAACTTCCATTAGAAGCATACGATAAAGCACTAACTCTTTACCTATCCGATGGTCTCAGGCCCAAGGTTCTCTCTGCCCGTGCGGCGCTCCTTAAGCGTAAAAAAACATATGAAGATTTCTGGAAATAAGCTTCTTGCATACCGTTATTTAAATCGATTTTCTTCTCTATTTTTGACTTGATTCACTAACGGAGCGGAGTTAAACTTTATCTACCTATAGACGCCTTCGTCTTACGGTGCCACACAATCCGAGGTAAAGATAAATGGCAAAAAAAATCTTATTTAAAAAATTAGTAATTGGGCTTTTTATAGCCCTATTTGCAACAACCCTATTTGCCCAAAAACCACGAAACATTTCAGGAACGCTTGTAGATGGCGATGGCAATGTGGTTGTCGAAAACACTGTCCTCCTTTTGGCTGAGGATGGAACCGAATCACAGCGAACTGAAACGTCAAAAAAACGGCTTGGCCGGGGCGGTGGCAAGTTTGAATTCAAGAAAGTTGATCCGGGCAATTACTCTCTAGAAGCTGATGGTGGCGATGCGGGTAAGTTAAGTATGTCCGTTGAGATTGCAGATAGCCATGTGAAATTAGGCGACGTGGTTTTGGCCGCTGATGCAACTGCTGATCCTGTGGTTACGCCGGATGCGATCCCCATTCCATCTGCTGAGGAACCTACCCCCGTTGATTTTAAGCCTGATCCCGGGAAAGATTATATTTTGAATGAGCTCAGTTTTGAGATAAAAAAAATGACGGCTGAACTCAAGTATTTAAATGAAGAATTAGAAAATTTAAAAGCCCTCAGTAAAATGTGGGTAAATCCCCTCGCCATTTATTCTAAAGAAATTATCATGAAAAATGGCTCCACCGTATTTGGTAAAATTGTTTA
>DKLW01000056.1:32940-33861 GCA_002455835.1 Fidelibacterota bacterium UBA6630
CGGATTGTGGATAATGTAGTGACAGAAGAACAGGCGGAATATGTGCCGGAACAAGTTCGAGACAGCTACACGCCTCCACCCATGCCCAAATTGGCTGAACCCCAATACACCTCATCCGAACGAAACGATTCCAAAAGATATTCAGCCAATTGTGTGCTGGTGGGCAATATCAGTGAGAAAAAAGATGCGCAAGGGAATATCGTATTCAATGGTGAAATCAAAAATATTGGCGGGCGGCGATCTGACTTTGTTAAAGTGGATTTTGTATTTCGTAAAAATTGGAGCGGCGAAACAAAAACACTCACCACATTCGTTAGGGGTGGATATCACACATTTGATTCAGGAATTACAACTGACGCCACGCTTCTACCGGGTGCAACGGGGGCCTTCGAACTATATGTCCCACATGACTTTGGCTCCTTCATCGGTTACTCTTACGTAATCGATTGGGAGGAGTACGAATAAGTGCGGTCCGGTGCTGCCACAAATCCATTTAATCTGATGCGAAAAGGCTTGATGCTCCTTATGGCTATCGGAATGTCAAGCGCCCAAGAAACGCCTTTATCTGAAATATTTTTCTTAGATCTAGGGATTGTTATTGAGCCAACCAATGGTTCGGAAACATATTCTAGAGTTGTAAACAAACCTTCAAAAGAGGTGGCATTAAAAATTAAGAAAATGGAGAGTGGATCAGTATATATGGCTTCTAGTGAGGCACTCTTATCTACATTAGATCGCATTAATAATCGAATTGAAAAACTCGAAAACTCCTTTCAGTCTGAAATGGGTGCATTGTGGCAAGAAAATGTTGCGCTACGCCAGACACTTGCATCCCTTCAATCCACAACATCATCTAAAAAATCCTATGGGGAGGTTAATGAGAAAAAACCGGAAGTCGATTCTCCCCCCAAACCCATTGAA
>DKLW01000056.1:34252-35276 GCA_002455835.1 Fidelibacterota bacterium UBA6630
GACTTTAAAACAGCCATTCAAAAATTTTCTGCACTTGCTTTGGCATCCACATCAAAAAAAACTGGGGAAAATGTCCTCTATTGGATGGCCGATGCCTACCAGCAATTGGGGAATTATGAAAAGGCCCTTTCCCTTTTGGATCAAATTACAATTTCGGGGACGGTCCGAAATGATGATGCTTTGATCCAAAAAGGGTTGCTCCACCGTAAAATGGGGAATGAGCCATTGGCCCAGTTGGCATTTAGCCATGTAGTTTCTCAACATCCAGAGAGTGAATATTTTCGGCTGGCACAAATGGAATTAAAAAAATCTGACGGTATGGAATGAAACATTTATTCAGAATAATTACATTAACTTTTGTTTTAGTCTCCGTTGGTTTTGGTGCTACACGAGTGGCCTATTTACGACCTGGACCTATGATGAAAATACCCTTTTCATCTGTGAGCCAATCTCCCTATTTGTTTACAGCCGGGTTTGGATCCGAGCTACATAATTTTTCTCCTTTTAACACAGCCAATGGTGGTTATTTCAGCATGGAAACGGCTGGTTGGACATTTGGCTTTTCCACGGCCACTGGGGCGGATACAACCCGTCTGGCCAATTTGGAAGTATCCACATATAAAGCACCTATAGAATTTGGCTTTCATCTCCAACGGCGAGTCTTTGCAAGAAACAATGTTTCTTTCTCTGTGGGTCTTCAGGATATTGTATTTGAAAACAGTACTGGTGGCTTAAATCTGGACCCAAAAGAGCTTTCATTTTTTGGGATTGTCAGCTCTCAAAAAGCCATGGGAAAGTATTCCACAAATATGTTTATCGGGTTTGGAACCGGCGGTTTTGGCGCTATTGATACGGTTCAAACTGATACGCTTTCCAAACAACCTACTGGCACCAATGCAGGGGTGTTTGCAGGCGCAATTGTAAAAACGCCTTATTTAGAAAAATGGGGCGGTGTAGATATTGTGGGTGAATTCGACGGCAACGGCATCAATGTGGGACTCCGCATCCCCCTTACCTCGGATTA
>DKLW01000060.1:0-11356 GCA_002455835.1 Fidelibacterota bacterium UBA6630
CACCGACTGTGCCCAAAAGTCGCACTGAAGATAGGTCATGAGAATTCACCCAATCATTTCCTTCTTTCATGAGGGCTCTCAATGCAGTAGGTGCAGTATAAAATATATTCACCTTATGTTTATCCACCACATCCCAAAACCGATCGAAATCAGGATAGTTGGGTACCCCCTCAAACATAACGGATGTGGCACAATTAGATAAGGGTCCGTACACAATGTAAGAGTGGCCAGTAATCCAGCCAATATCAGCCGTACACCAGTAAATATCGTCTGGTTTGTAATCAAATATTTTTTCAAATGTATAATTGGTATATACCATGTATCCGCCCGTGGTATGGAGCACACCCTTTGGCTTCCCTGTTGATCCGGATGTATAAAGGATAAACAACGGATCTTCCGCATCCATTTCTTCCGGACTACATTCTGCTTCCGCATTCATCATCTCATCCTGCCACCATACATCGCGAACATCTACCATATCCACAGGTTCACCGGTTCTCTTTACCACAACTACATGCTCGATGGATGGCGTCTCAGCCACCGCTTTATCTGCATTGGCTTTCATGGGGATATTCTGTTTCGTTCCGCGGACGGCCGTATCCTGGGTAATCAATATTTTACATTCCGAATCATTGATACGATCTCTCAGCGAGTCAGAGCTGAATGCACCAAAGACGATGGAATGAACGGCGCCAATCCGTGCGCAGGCCAGCATGGCTACAGGCAGTTGGGGCACCATCTGCATATACATGCAAACACGATCCCCTTTTTCAACGCCCAAGGCTTTTAGCACATTGGCAAACATTTGGACTTTTTTCAACAATTCAGCATAGGAGAAATGGCGATCTTCTTCCGGGTTGTTCCCTTCCCATATTAAGGCGGTTCGATCTCCATAACCCGCTTCTACATGGCGGTCGAGACAATTATAACTCACATTCAGTTTGCCGCCTTCAAACCATTTTATATCCGCATTTACATAATCAAATTTGCCGACGGCATCCCATTTTTTATACCATGAAATGCGGTCTGCTTTCTCAGACCAAAATGCGTTTCGATCTGCAATGGAACGATCATACTCATCGCGGTATTGATTTATATCTTTCACATGGGCATTGGCTGAAAATGAGGCAGATGGTTGAAATGTGTTAATAGGCATGATTTATTTCCTTTGTAATCCATGGATAAGAATTGGTATATGTTAATATTTTTCGCATTAGAATAATATTTTCCAAAATATAATGTAATAAATCCGGCTCATGGAAATATGAGTTGATATTTTGTTTGAAATCCAATTGAATTCCCCCGAATTTTAATTGAGATAGACGATTGTAAAGCAAGTAGAGGATTATTTCGCTGTCAATATTAATATCTTGAATTACAATTAATTTTTTAAAGCAATATGTTTTCGCAAAACCCATCCGAATACATTTTGATATGCATTTTGAGATTCAATATAAATTCGGACTCGCCCATACAATCGATCGCCCGCCACTTTAGAAATAGCTACCTGTTCTTTTTCAATGAGGACAAACTGCACCTCTGCACCATTTTCGGGTCCCATACGAAAAGGAGCCAAATTTTCCTGAATGGTATAAACTGCTTCTCCAGAATCGGGCTCTAAGGCAGAAATATACACAACCTTTTCTGAAAGGCCTTCGAGGACAGTAATCCATCCTTTCCATGGCGGATAGTACCCCTCTGTATCAATAGAGAACAATACCGGTTCATCAAATTGTCGTTTGGTGGTAATGCGCACCCTTTTATACCCGGATGTATCCAATTGAGTGGATGTTAACACATCCCCTCCTTGAGAAACACGAATATCACTATTAGGGATGGGATCACCCGTTTTTTCATCCATCACATATAGTTGGATAATATCCATGGGTACGTGCACGTCAAATGGCGTCAAATGGATGTCACCCTCAGCCGCATCAAACATACGATATTGGTGGAGATAGTTATCACCCATAGGCTCAAGCTTCGCCATATTCCCCAATGAATCCGAATTAAGAATATCGGCCGGCAATATGATTTGGATAGGTTCTCCCGGAAAAAATATTTTTTGAATCTGCATTTCTGCAGGTCGATTCCGTGGATATATACTCAATCGATATGCTGTTGGTGACACATCAATGGGGTTCACAGTTGCATTAATTGTCACTATTTTGGATTCGTTTGGTTTTCTTACACGAATCTTTTGATCAAAAATAGTGGAATCTTCCTGTCCCCATCCTACAGCCAAGATCAGACCATAAAAAATAAATCGGCGAATGTTAGCAGGATTGCCCATGAGGTGTTTTCTGGTACTTACCGTTTTCATCTTTCTTCACTGACACCATCACAATCGTTGCCACACAGGCCAATCGTGGTTCGCTGTTTCTACCTTCGGCGTGGGCTTCCACTTGGATCTTAAATGAGGTGGTGCCGGCGTCAACAATCGTCGCCATGAAATTCACCCAGTCTCCGAGATAAACCGGTTCTTTAAATTCCACTTGGTCGATGGTCCGCGTTACGGCCCCATCCACATTGGCACTTTTTAGAAATCGATAGGCTACTTTGGCTGCTGCCAAATCCACCCATGCAATCATCTGGCCACCAAAAAGCGTGCCTACCACATTAATGTGATCCGGCATCACAAATTGAGAATATTTAGCTGAAAGGCTCGACATAATAATAATTCCTTTATTGAAAACTATGCATAGGGTGGTATAAAGAAAAAGCCCCGCAAATAAACCCTCGAGAAAATCTTTTTTCCCTGAAGAGCACGCCACACCTGCGGGGCTTCATGGAAAAAGTTTATCTTTAAGGAGATATGATTTTCAAGGATTTTTTTCAATTCTTCGATAAATAGGCTTTGGCCATCCGTTCTCCCTCGTCAAGATCCACCTTTGATAAGCAATATGCACCGGCGGCAAATAATAAAATGAGAGATAAAATTCCGATTCTCGGATTTTCAGTTACCAATCCTATATAACCCATCAATGGAGGCCCGATAATTGCGGCAAACTTTCCTAACATATTATAGAATCCGTAAAATTCGGCTGCTTTCTCCTTGGGGATAATACGTGCATACATGGATCGACTCAGAGCCTGAATCCCCCCTTGGAAACAGGCAATTCCAATTGCCAATGTATAAAAGTGCCATTCTTTTGTCATGAGGGCACCAAATATTGTAATGATCGCATAACCAAATATTGCCGTATAGATGGCCTTTTTAATCCCAATTTTTGATGAAAAATAATTGTAGGCCAAGGTGGCAGGGAAAGCAACGAATTGCACAAGAAGTAATGCCACAATCAATGAACTGGCTGAAAAACCAATACTGGTACCATATTTGACGGCCATCCTGATAATGGTATCTACCCCATCAATATACAGCCAATAGGCCAGGAGGAACATACCCACCACCTTGAGATGTCTAATATCCCGAACCGTTTGGAAGAGTTGTTTCCATCCATTTCCAATGGCAGTGATGATGCCTACAGATGCATGAATTTTTGGCTCTTTCACAAAGAGAAGGATAGGCATTGAAAAGACGGCCCACCAAATTGCCACAGATAAAAAAGAAAGCCGAATCGCAGTTGTGCCATCAGGGATACCAAACCATTCAGGTTGTTGATACATGAGGACATTCACCAAAAACAATAAACCGCCGCCAATGTAGCCCAATGCAAACCCCAATGAGGAGGTATAATCCATTTTTGATTTTGAGGCAACACCGGGCAATAATGAATCATAAAAAATATTGCCGCCTAAAAATCCTACAGAAGCCACCACATAAAATACCACAGCCATTTGCCATTGGCCTTGGCCAACCATCCATAATGCACCTGTACCAATTATGCCTAAAAATGCAAATAGGGTTAAAAATTTCTTTTTGGCCGTCCCGCGATCAGCGATAGCACCTAAAAATGGTGCAAGTGCAGCCACAATAATGGATGCAATTGAATTGGCCAAACCCAAATACCAGGTACTCAATGAAACCGATTCAGTAGTGGACCAATATTGCTCAAAAAATACAGGGAAGAATCCCGCCATCACAGTGGTGGAAAATGCACTATTGGCCCAGTCATACAATGACCAGGAAAGAATGGATTTTTTTGAATCAATCATTTGTCTGCCTGTCGATTCATTTAATTTAATGGATTACCATGCCTGTAAGTAAGAACTAATCCGAAACCACGTGGATGTGGTGCCATAGGTATGATAGGTCAAGTATGGTACAAACCAACGGACACCCACTTCCATTTCAAATGGGAGCGGGCCTATTTGTTTGAATGGATCTACGTTAAGCAAATTGACCTTTATGTATTGAGAAACTGCTGTCCGTTGGGTGTCATAATTTTTTCGTGTTACCATCCATTCGTCCCAAGGGTCAGAACGAGATGAATATTGATCACGTCCTGATAAAAGCCAATTCACCCCAGTGGTAACAAATAAGCGTTGTGGAATGGCTTCTATCTGTCCCTGTAATGCGCCTGTAATTTCGAAACCCTGTTCATGAAGAACGTCCTTGCCAATAGTTGCAGAAATGGAATCGATATGGGTGTCTGTATGCCAAAGAAATGAATAGGATGGATTAATAATCTCCCGGCTATAGGTGGCCCCGTTGACAGACCAATTGATATTGATGAGCCGTCCCCACACTTTCCGGTATAGTTCTCCAAACACGCGGCCACGCCATCGAGTGAGGCCATTGCCAATAGGCAGTTGTTTAAATTGGACCGGAACACCATTCGAATCTACTTCTTTTGGATAATATTTTTCTAACAGTTCACCAAATGGGAGTGTGGCATCTATACCACCATAGAGCGAATATTTTTGTTTGCCACCACGCCATGCCGGATTGCCAATAAATAATACATTCATTCCAATGGTCACGTCACCTAGCCCTGAATTGGATTTATTTTTCGGAAAATAAAAAGCCATAACACTATCTAAGGCGGCCTGGTTCCCATCTCCCGTAATAGACCAAGTATGGGTTTGATCGAACTTATTGACATGAGGAATATTGAAAGATAATGTGGCGCGGTCCGTTAATCCATATTCAATATGAAATGATTGTGTGGTCAAACTCCGCTTCCAATATTGATTGATTGTATAATTTAACCCATCATAGAAATATTCATAATCAGTCCATCCATCTTTCCCGTCATGGCCTTTCCATTTGCCCGTGGCCATCTCCTGCTGAAGGCTAATCCGCCACACATTTTGGGGAATGGTAAAGTGGGTTTGGGAGAATGAATAAGCGAGAAGAAAAAAATATAAAGGAATAAGTTTATGGGACATAGTCTATTGGTAGAGGAGGAACTGCTGACGGAACTCATTGAATTTCAGTACATCCTTAAGCCAAAGGGGCGGCAAATAATTGGCAGGCTTCCCCTGAGCAGCAAATATTCGTAATTGACTATGGCCATATAACATATCAATTCGGTTCAATCCATCCCACTGGAATTGGCGTGGGTAAAGTTGATAAGCCAGCACCATGATGGCCGTAGCCGTGGCCAGTGGATCATACCGATTTGCATCCGTGATATAAATATCCACACCACTGCACACTTTATTCACGTGCATGGGAACCATCCTATCTTCTGGCCTTTTTCTGGGAATATACTCAACGATTCGGAATTCCACTCCGGGGAGGTTTAATGCGGTCAATTTTTCCACCAAATGGGAACCGGACAGCCAAGGCGCTCCCGCCCGCATATAGGGGCGGCTCGTTCCCCGACCATCATTGAGGTTCGTCCCTTCCAATAAACCAAAACCCACATAAGCTAAATTGGTCCGTAGCGATTTGATTTTCGGTTGTGGCTTCACCCATGGGTGTTCCGATTTATCTAGCCAGTATGCTCGCTTCCAATTGGCCATGGGAATCACAGTGAGGTTCACTCGTTTTAAGTTTTTGATCCACCCCATTTCATTGGCCATGATGGCCATTTCACCTATAGTCATCCCGTGACGGATGGGCACCAAATGGTACCCTTCAAATGATTGAAATTGTGGTCGGACTACTGGGCCATCCACCCGATCGCCTCTCAGAGGGTTGGGCCGGTCTAACAGAATGACAGGAGTGTTCCATTCACTGGCCACTTCCATAATTTTTGTGGTGGTGGCAACATAGGTAGAATAACGAACGCCCGTGTCCTGAATATCAATTAAAATGAGATCCAAACCGCGCATGGCCCATTCCGGCGGCTTAACATTTCGACCAAATACCTCTACAATACGTGCATTATAAATGGGGTCAAACTTTTGATCTCCCTGAATTTTAAACCGTTCATTCTGTTGGGCGAATAATCCATATTGAGACGTGAAAATAATCTCTACATCAATCTTTGGATGGGCCTTCAATAAATCTAAAAGATGCGTGCCTTGTCGGTTGACAGCCGTTTGATTGGTAAATACACCAATTGTTTTACCATACAGCGGTTTGAAATCCATTTGTTCCAATACATCCAATCCATAGAAAATAGATGGATGGAAAGAAAGATCGGGAACGGGCATCACAATACTATGATTAAATGATTGCCCAAAGACAATGGAAAGCCAAATTGTGGCTTTTACAAATAGGGTGTGAACTGGATTTCCTCGGATCATTTCCACAGAAAATCTAATACAGTTTCAGGGAATTAATCCTGATAGATTCGCTCAGTTCGGCCACCAATAGCCGTAGATAATACATATGGAGTAGAATCGATAGATTTGGCAATTGTCTCCATTGTGATTTCATCTTCTTCCCATTTGCCCATAAGCAATACATCCTCCCCTTCTATTGGTTCTGTATCGCCAAAATCTACCATGAATTGATCCATGCATATCCGACCAGCGATGGGGTAATTTATACCGCCATAAGACACATATCCATCCACATACCATGGACGGGGTAACCCATCGGAAAATCCACATTGAATGACACCAATATTCGTATCCGTTTTTGTATGATAAACACCCCCATAACTCACAGCAGTATTTTGAGGAACGTGACGAACATTAACGATGGGTGCCGTGAATGTCATCACGGGTTGTATATTTAAATCCTGGGGCACTTCATCAGAAGGATAAGCACCATAAAGGAGCATGCCGACTCGAATCAGATTGTACTCACTTTGATCCATATTTAATACAGCGCCGCTATTCGAAAAATGGACATGATTAAACTTAATTCCTTTTTGGGCTGCTAACGCCAATACAGATTTAAACTTGGCTTCCTGAGCAATTGCATAGGTTAAGTCACCCTCATCTGCTGTGGCATAATGAGAATATATACCTTCACAAGGTAGATGGGAATGATCTACCAATTGATTTATGACATGATCCATTGCATCCATATCAATGCCCAATCGGGTCATGCCTGTTTCCACTTTTAAATGAAATTTGGGAGACTGACCAGTCGATTTATAATATTGAACAAGGACATCCACATCATGCGAATTTGCCACATTTAGAGTGAGATTTTTTTGGATCGCACCATTTAACTTTCCTGTATCCATTCGGCTAAATACCAAAATATCAGATGTGATACCTGCGTCCCGAAGTTCGATCCCCTCCTCCAATGTAAATACACCGAAAAATTGGCACCCATGGGATTCAAGAGCCTGTGCACAGCCAACAGCCCCATGGCCATATCCATTGGCTTTTACCACAGCCATTATGGGTTTATGATTAACTCTGGTTTTTACCCGGTTATAATTTGCGATTAAGCGATCAAGATGGATGGTTGCTTTAGGTCCACGCATAAATAATCAAGAATAGGTATCAGATAAATGGGATTTTAATTCATCAAAGTTTGAAAATATTTTTGTACTGCATGCCATGATCCAACCACTGAGATCCCCATCAGATAGTTTATTAATCAAGTAAACCGGTTTACCGATTTCATATGCCAGGGTCACTTCTGCATGGGTACCTGCTCCCCTCAAAACAAAATCATCCCAAAGACAGATAATATAATCCACACCATTTCGCACCGTATCAATATCCCTATCTACACAAACTCGAATGAAATCTGCATATCGTGTAGGGTCAGATACTTTCCACTCACGATAATCTTCTGTCCCATATGATTTGATGAGGTTTTGGGATTCAATTACCGGATTGTAAACCGTATGACCAAAGGAATCATCCAGCCAATCGGTCATCATTTGACGCCATCCCGCACCTTCATCATGGGCATACTCCATGGCACCCGAAAGATAAGCTCTCATTGCTTTAACCGATGTTTTAAAAGGGCGCCATTCATCAAAGTCCATATCAATGATGTGACTACGGGAATGGCCAATAAGTCACCTTGGATAGTATTGCTAAAAAGAAGTTGTCTCAATTGGGTCAATACAATACTTAATGGATTATAAGATAGAATAGTGCCGATGGTTTTGGGATAGAAATCAAACTCTACCAAAACACCGGTACCAAAAATGATAAACAAAAACATGATAACCGAAATAGAAAGGTATGTGGATATCCGATCAGTCAGCACCGAAAATGTAATCATGAGATTTCCCAATAAGAATGTATATAAAAATGAAAAAATCGGTATAATGATATAGGCTGACCATGGTAATGAGGACGAAAGCAATAAAGTTAGTATTCCCATGGCGAAGATCACATATATCAATGATTCAATAATAGATGTGGTCAAAAAACCCACCACCAAATGAAACTTGCTATAGGGGGCCATGGTAATGGGGATAAATGATTTTTTATGAATCCGAAGGTCAAATAAATCCCGATAAATCATGGCGAATGTGGACGAAACTGCAATCAATAAGATTATGCCCGGAAAAACCCATATATCATAGGGGATATTTGATAAGGAATGCACCAGTATATTTTTCATCACCATGGTAATGGAGACATGGAGCATGAGGGGTAAAATAATCATGAAGGCCAGCGTTGTCATGAACCGATGGCGAATCAGCCAGAATCGTCTTAACAATAATGGTTTAATCAATGGATGCCATCCTTCGCATATTTTGCATCCATGAGATCTTGAAGCCCTAATTTTTGAACACTAATATCCTTCATTACGGCGGTAGAAGCCGCATTCAATACATCGAAAAAGACATTCCGTTCTTGCCCATAAAAGTGGATACTGTCTCCAATTCGAGATGGGTTTTTCACTTTAGGCAGTTTTGATAATATTTTAAATAAATCATCTGAAAGTGTTTCAAACTCAATCTGGAATTGATGAAATTCAAATGTACTACCGAGCAATTTATCTAAGCTACCATCTAATACAATGCGTCCATCTTCTAAAACCAGAATGCGATCGTGCGCTTCTTCTACTTCCTGTAGGGATTGACTCACATATACAATGGTTTTTTGTCCACGTAATCGAAGTAATAAATCCCAAGTATGGCGATACGATTCTGCATCCATAAAAGCAGTCGGATCATCCATGATTAATATTTCCGGATCGTGGATGAGTGCCCTTAAGAGCATGCCTTTTTTCACAATCCCCGGCGATAATTCACCAGTCATCCGTTTTAAATATGGAATAATGTGAAGTTCCCGGGCCAATTGCACCATTCTGGTATTCACAGTTTCTGTATCCACGCCGTAAAGCTTTCCCATAAATTGGATATTTTGTTCAAGTGTCAGCCAGGGATCGAGGTCTACCTCATGAGGGACAAAGCCGATGGATCCCATAACCTCTAATCGTCTTTTTTGGGCGTCCAACCCATTGATAAATACTTGCCCATACTCTTGATATTCGATGCCGGAAATCACTTTTAGCAGCATAGACTTCCCTGCTTCATTATCGCCGATGACTGCCACCAGAGATCCTCGCTCTACACCGAATGTTAAACTGGCAAGAATGGTTTTATCTCCCACCAATTTTCCGACTTTTTTAAGTGTAATACTGGCTTCCATTAATGGGCCTCATACCAAGATTCACCATAGCCGCAATCCACAACGATGGGTACAGATAAGGGTAATGCTTTTTCCATTTGTTCCACCACCAATGATTGGAGATGGATTAATTCAAGGTTGGGGACTTCAAAAACCAATTCATCATGAACCTGACTAATCATTTTTGATTTCATACCTTCCACTTCAATTTGAGATTGAATGGCAATCATGGCCAATTTTATCATTTCAGCATTGGTCCCTTGGATGGGCATATTGATGGCCATCCGCTTGGCCGCTTCTCGATGGAGATGATTTGTACTATCGATATCCCAAACAGGACGGCGTCGGCCCAATATGGTTTCAACATAATGAGATTCCCGCGCTTTTTCAATGGTGGATTCAATATAGCTTTTAATACCTGCATATTGTTCAAAATAAGCTTCAATAATGGACTTAGCTTCTTTTTGGGGAATTCCCAATTCCTGACTCATTCTAAATGGGCCAGCTCCATAGAGCAAACCAAAATTCACGATCTTGGCTGTCCGTCGCATTTCAGGAATCACATCTTTCATGGACACATTAAACACATCCGCTGCGGTTCGGGTATGTATATCATCACCATTATTAAAGGCGTCCACTAGAGCTGGATCTTTACTCAAATGAGCCATAATCCGTAATTCAATTTGAGAATAGTCTGCAGAAAAAATCACCCATTCCTTTTTATTGGATCGAAATGCCTTTCGAATGGCCCGGCCTTCATCTGTACGAATCGGGATATTTTGAAAATTGGGATCTTTTGATGAGAGCCTTCCTGTGGCAGCTACGGTTTGGCTGAATGTGGAATGAATTCGTTTTGTTTCAGGGTGTATCAACGCAGGCAGTGCGTCAATATATGTATTTTTTAATTTATTCAGCTTTCGATATTCCAATACCAACTCGGGAATGGGATGTTCATTTTTTAACCGATGGAGCACATCTTCAGCTGTAGATCGCTTTTTGATTTCAGGCAATCCCTTGATATCGAATAGAATTTTGGCCAATTGCTGAGTGGAGTTCACATTAAATTCTGTACCTGCTTCTTTTTGGATATCCGCCACCAATGCATCTATCTTTTTTCCCAGTGTTTCAGACATGGTGGCAAGCATTTTACCATCCACAAACATACCATTGAATTCCATTTCAAGGAGGACTGGCAAGAGAGGTAATTCGATATCATTGAAAAATGAATCAAGGCCTTCTTTCTTTAATTCTGCTGCAAAGATATGGGTTAATTGAAGGGCTACATCTGCGTCTTCTGCCGCATAGAAAGTGGCTTTTTCCAATTCCACTTCTGCCATGGAGATCTGACTTCTCCCCTTCCCAATCAAATCAGTGATGGGTACCATCCGGTATTCCAAATGTTCCATGCTTAGGTTATCTAGTTTTAGACTTCTGGAATCTGGTTTCAGCAAATGGGCTGCCAATAACGTATCAAACTTTATCCCTTTCACATGAATGCCTG
>DKLW01000060.1:11744-27329 GCA_002455835.1 Fidelibacterota bacterium UBA6630
TTTCATTTTCCATCATGGGCCGCAGCACATCCAAAACTTTACTCAAATGATCATCAAATAGATCTGATTCTTTCTCTTTATAATGGATGGGAATGTAAACGCCACTGTCTTTTGTCGTTGAAAAAGAAAGACCCACAATGTCGCACCGCATGGGCTCAACCGAAGTTGTCTCCAGATCAAATGAAAGCCACTCCCCAGTTTCCACCTTATCTACAAAGGAATGAATATCATTCAATTCAATTAATGCTTTATAATTTTTTTCAGGCCGTTTCTCCTGAGTAGGAACTTCCCCATGAAATGCATTGAGCTGGGTTTGGAGTGCTTGGAATTCCAACTCCCTAAATAAGCCATCTAATACATTTACATCAAATCCATCCGTGGCCATATCATCAAAATTAGTGTCCAAGTCCATGTCCGTCTTAATTGTGACCAACTCTTGGCTAAGGATGGCCGCTTCCCTGCAATTTTGCAGTCCCTCACGTGCCCGCTTGTTTTTCACCTTATCCGCATGATCCAGTGCATTAACCAAGGACCCATATTCGTTTAAAAGTTTTACAGCTGTTTTTTCGCCTACCCCCATGACGCCCGGGATATTGTCAGATGAGTCGCCCATTAGGCCAAATAGGTCAATTATTTTTTCTGGCGGCACACCCCATTTGTCTACAACACCTTCTCGATCAAATATTTTCAACTCTGCTTGTCGCCCAGAGGGGGAATAAAGATAAATGTGGTCATTCACCAATTGCATAAAATCTTTGTCGCCACTAACAATATAAATATCAAACCCTTCTGCTTCGCCTTGTTTCGCCAGTGTACCGATTATATCGTCCGCTTCAAATCCGGGGGATTCCATGGTGGGAATGCGCATAGCTTCCATTAGTTGCCAAAGATAGGGTAATTGCTCACGCATTTCATCAGGCATTTTTTCCCGCGTGGCTTTGTATTCAGTATAGCGGTCATGGCGAAATGTCTTTTTGGACGAATCGAATGCAGCCATGAGGTAATCCGGCTTTTCCTGTCTGAGTAATTTCAGTACTTGACTCGTAAAGCCAAAAAGGGCCGATGTATGCATGCCTTTGCTATTAATCAGTGGATTCCTAATCATGGCAAAATGGGCACGATAAAGCATGGCATAGCCATCTATAAGGAATAGGCGTTTTCTTTGTGATTTATGATCCGACATGAAGCATTAAAGTTAAGACGGTGAGTTGAATACCACGAACCCTGAAATTCAATATTTCACCATTATCTTCAAAAGGGTTCGGTCTTTTATGCTTACGGATAAGCGTTTATATTCTGACAGGTTAGATTGGCTCAATTCATATAAAATCAAAACGAGTTTCATCATAAACATAGTCGAATTTATCCGAACCCTTTCAATCCGAAAACCACGATGACCAACGAAGGAGCCACATTAGGCAAACATCATATTACATGGAATGGAAAAAAGTATGCGCCCAGAATGTACCTAGCCAAATTGGAATCAAATCAATCCACGCAAGTGGTGAAAATGGTGTTAATGAAATGACATTCAAAACAGATCGAACACGTGTAAAACGAATTCCCGAACGAGGGCATTACGACAAAGAAACGATTTATCCGATCATCGACGAAGCAATAATCTGCCATGTGGGCATTATTTATGAAAATAACCTTGTGGTGATTCCCACCATTCATGCACGAGATGGTGATATATTATATATTCATGGTTCAGCCGCAAGTCGGATGTTAAAACTCATACCTATCCAAAACAATATTTGCGTAACCATTACCCTCATGGATGGGATTGTATTGGCCCGATCCGCGTTCCATCATTCTATGAATTATCGTTCCGTGGTTATTTTCGGCTCGGGGCATATCGTGGATGATCCGGATGAAAAATGGAACGCATTAAAAGTGGTAAGCGACCACTTAATTCCTGACCGGTGGGAAGACGCGCGCCAACCCAATCAAAAAGAATTGGATGCTACAACTGTTATTTCCATCCCTTTAAAAGAAGCGTCGGCCAAACTGCGTGAAGGTCCACCGGGAGATGATGAGGATGATTATACGCTTCCAATCTGGGCCGGGGTTTTACCCTTATCTATCCAAAAAGGCGATCTCATTCCCGATCCGGTACTTTCAGATCATATCGAAGTCCCTGATTATTTGAAGTGAAACTAAAGGTACTCACAGTTGGGAAGGTGAAAGACAAAAAGCCTTCGCTAAATTTCTGATGATTACACCCGTCGAATTAGTCATAATGCAAAACTTAATCCTTTGCCTGTCTTCAATGACACTCACTCATGAAATGGAAAGAGCTTTTTTTCTAAAGCAGATTTAACGTACTATTTCTATCATAAAAAACAGGAAATTTCACTGGTAATAATATGGAAAAACTCAAGCTAAGCTACATTCTTATTTTATTTTTTATTCTTTCTATTGGCGGTGACTACATGACTGGAAATCATCCAAAAGACAAGTCACGAAGGATAGTTCAAAGGTTCATGAAAAATTACAAAATACCTGGACTTTCAGTTACGGTGGGAAAATCTGGAAAGATAATATGGAGCGAAGGATTTGGCCTTGCTGATATAGAACAAAATATTCTCGTGACCACTAGAACCCGTTTTCGGATTGGCAGTGTTTCGAAAATTGTCACATCCGCAGCAGTAGGACGATTATTGGACCAACAAAAATTAGATCTTGATAAAGAAATTCAGATATATGTACCATCCTTTCCAGAAAAACGATGGAACCTCACCACGAGGCAAGCCATGGGTCATTTAGCAGGTATCCGCCATTATAAAGGAATAAAAGAATTCCTTAACAATAAATTCTATGCTACCGTAAAAGAAGGATTATCGATTTTTGAAAGTGATTCTCTACTGCATGAACCTGGAAGTAAATATCAATATAGCAGTTATGCATGGAATCTGGTCAGTGCAGTGGTTGAGAATACAACAGATATAGATTTTTTATCCTATATGGAGGATACAGTTTTTACCGCTTTGGGAATGGAATCAGTCATGGGCGAGCACCGGGACTCTACACTGTCTCCCATTGCCTCATTTTATGAGATTGAAAAAGGAAACCCTATATTGGCCCCAAAAGTGGATAACAGTTATAAATGGGCAGGTGGTGGATTTGTGGGCAATACAAGAGATCTGGTCGATTTCATTCATAATATTTATAGGTCACCTTTTTTATCCAAATCCACTTTGTCTGAATTACAAAAATCTCTTCAACTTAACAATGGCAACCCCACTGGTTACGGCTTAGGATGGCATCACTATAAAGATTTTTGGGGAAATAGGATTATTGGTCACGGGGGTGGATCAGTCGGTGGCAGGGCCATACTTATCCATTATCCTGAAAAAGATGTGACCATTTCTCTTTTGGTCAACTCAGGTGATGGGGGCAACTTGGACCGATTAGCTATTCGGATTGCCAACAGATTTTTAGACTAATTTGTACATATCATGTAATATTGCATGAACTATGTAGAAATTAGAATGTATATGAAATATTGATGAATGAATTTCGAGGAGCGCCGGGCCAGAAATAAGCATGGTATCCGTTCCATTCATATCCATAACCATAGGTCTCATATAGCTTATTGAAGATGTTGTTCACTTTGACCATTACTTCTAATCCATTCAACTGATACTGAACGCCTAAATTCCATAATCCGTAAGGATCAATCATGCCTGCAGGATCAGTATTGGCTTTATCCACATACATATGACCTACACGACGCCAATGTAGGAACAATAGTGTGTTTTTCATAGGGCGGTAATTCATTGATAAATTGAAAAGTGTGGATGGGATATTGGGTAAACTTTTGCCATCAGAAAAATAATTCATAACCAATGCACCATTTGCAGATGCACTCCATTTTTTATTGAATGTAAATCCCGCTTCCCATTCAAACCCCATATGATCTGTAGAGTCTGCGGAATAATAATCATACTCCCCTTCTTGCTCTACATCTATATTCTTTAGCTGTTCATTTAGATATTTAATGTGATACCCATTGAATCGGGCTCGGCCTTTACCAAAAGTAAAATTAATTCCCCATTCCAAATCGGTGATAACCTCTGCCGCTGCCATTACAGGTTGACTCCACATATCATCTGCTGCAATAATTTGGTTATCTGCCGGTTCTTTTTGTGCTTTCCCCCAATTGACAAATACGTGCATGGAGTCACTGATTTCCCACATCATACCCATACGAGGATTGAAAAAATTCCAATCGGCATTTAATTGATGCCCCGCTGCATGTCCAATTGTCTCTTGATCCAATGTCCATTTATGGTGTTGGTTTTGGAAATCAGCCATGAGCATAAAAGGCTGGCCTTCGGGCTGCCACACAAAATGGGCAAATGCAGTGATAGAATTCTTTTTGCCTATATATCGATAATATCGATGCCATTTATCTCCAAAATGCGCGGCTAAGTTGGCATTTGAGAATTGGGATACTTCACCATAATGATCTCCAGTATAAAACCGAATTTCACCCCCAACATCGGCTCTTAATTCATTATTATTCCATGTAATGGTTGGCACTACGCCAAAATAATTATTATCGATCCACTTCCGGCGAAGGAGATCTGTGGACATATTCTGTTCTTGCGAATCGGTGTATTCATTATTGATATCTAAATTATAAGAATAGAAGTCTTGTCCCGATTTGGCCACTTCATAATAACCTTTACCCAAGACTAGATAACTTACATTCCGGAAATAAAGATTATCTCGAATGCGACCCTTTGAATTGACTGAATAGATTTGTTGAAGAAAATCATCTGTGTACGCTTTGTGTCCGGCACGGCGTTTATTTCGATCATTGATATCCGTCATATAAATACCATCCCAAAGTAATTGGGTATTTTCGTAACCAATTAATGCACGGAATTGATTGGTGAAACGCTGTCCCCGGTGCTCCAAGCCGAAAAACATCCCATTTTGTTTTGAATTATGGTTTTCACGATATCCATCAGAATTGATCTGAGATGCCCGAATGGTCATACTCAAATCTTCTCCTAAATCTTTTCCAGAACGATATCGCACGCGCGTCTTATTGGTATTCCAATCCCCTGAACCGTATGATGCACCAATTTCCCGTTGATCACTGGTAATCTGCGTATTTACATTGATCGATCCGCCAAAAGCGGAAGTTCCGTAAAGGCTATTTCCGATTCCCCGCTGAATTTGTACATCACTGGCATCGGCCAAAAGATCACCATGATCCACCCAATATACTTGGTGACTTTCATTGTCATTTAGGGGTACACCATCAATCATCACACCAATACGGCTTTGATCAAATCCTCGGATAGAGACATATGAATACCCCGTTCCGTTTCCGCTTTCACTGTATGCCCAGACGCCCGGCTCTGAACCAAGAATCATAGGTACATCCTGAGCTGTATTTCTGGTTTTTATTTCATCTGCGGTTAGGTTTGAAAAGGATACGGGTGTAATTCCTGAAACAGCACGTGTTGCACTCACATTAACTTCATCACCCTGAAGTACTGTGGGTTGCATTAAAACCGTCATATTCGGTTTTGCGTTAGTGGTAATTGTAGAATATCCAATAAAGGAAAATGTGATTTCAGATCCTTCATCCATATTCAATTGAAATGTGCCCGAAAGATCAGAGATTGTCCCCGTCTCTCCAGACATGATGTTGACACCCGCTAAGGGTGTTTGAGATTCACCATCGACCAGAATCCCATTCACTTCAATAGTTTGGGCATGAATGATCATGAAAAGAAATAAACTTAAAAGACGTATGTTTTTCATTGTTTAGTTTGCCTACGCTGGCATTATCCAGATCAGGTTCTTGGGTCTATTCTCAGCCGTTATGATCTGGTCCAAAACAGCACCCCTGAAGCGGACTGAAATTAGGAATAATCGTTAAAGTTTACCAACTGAAGCTTTTGCAACATCCTTGTAAATTTCACTCCAATCCCCCTATCTTCGCCATCAAAATAAACAAGGAAAATTATGTCCAAAAACCAATTACCAGAAATTACCGTTAAGGCGTTATTTCTCGGCATTGTTCTTTCTATGATCCTAGCCGGTGCCAATGCCTACCTCGGTTTATTCGCTGGAATGACTGTCTCTGCGTCGATACCGGCAGCCGTCATCTCAATGGGAGTTCTGTCCTTATTTAAGAAATCAAACATTTTAGAAAACAATATTGTTCAAACAGCTGCATCTGCAGGTGAATCATTGGCTGCGGGAGTTATTTTTACGATTCCTGCTCTTGTACTATTGGGCTACTGGGAAACTTTTGATTATGTGGAAGTGGCCAAAATTGCTGCCATAGGTGGTATCATTGGTGTATTGTTCACGGTTCCATTGCGTCGTGCATTGATTGTTACCGCAAAATTGAAATACCCTGAAGGGGTGGCCACTGCAGAAGTTCTCCGTGCGGGAAACGATGCAAAAAAAGGCGTAGCCGATGATGGTTCAGGTGGACTTAAAACCATCGGATTAACAGGATTAGCCGGCGGGACGATGAAATTATTTCAGCAAGGATTTGGTGCATGGCATTCTGAAATGGCCGGCGCCACTACAATGGGCCGTTCTATATTTGGATTAGGGACTGACCTCTCCCCTGCTTTGATTTCTGTAGGTTATATTGTGGGCCGAAACATTGGCATTCTGGTTGTAGGTGGTGGATTAATCTCCTGGGCAATTGCCATTCCCATCTATTCAGCAATGGTAGGATTTGAGGGTGATCCTCTGGATGCGGCATGGAATATTTGGAATTCCAAAATTCGTTATCTTGGTGTGGGTGCCATGGTAGTTGGTGGTGTATGGTCCCTCATCAAATTATTTAAACCACTAATCGAAGGCGTAAAAGCCAGCCTAGATGCGGTGAAAAATCAATCTTCCGATAGAGATGTACCTTTAGAGGAACAAGATATGCCCATCAATTATGTAGCTATTGCCTTAATGGCCTTACTTGTTCCCGTTTTCCTTCTTTACATGGATATTATTGGTTCTGTTGGTATTGCTGCCCTATTGGCTGTAGTTATGATGGTCTTTGGTTTCCTTTTTTCTGCCGTAGCGGCTTATATGGCCGGCGTGGTAGGGTCATCCAATAATCCAATCTCTGGTGTGACTATCGCCACCATTCTATTCGCATCTCTCCTTCTCTTGGCCATTTTAGACACAGGGTCAGGTGTTGGTGCTGCCAGTGCCATTATGGTAGGCGCTGTGGTTTGTTGTGCCGCTGCCATTGGCGGTGATAATCTCCAGGATTTAAAAGCCGGCCACATTGTGGGTGCAACTCCTTGGAAGCAGCAAGTCATGCAAGTTGTAGGTACAGTCTCTGCTGCAGTGGTTTTAGGCTTGGTCTTGGATATCCTTCACACAGCTTATACAATTGGATCTCCAAACCTCTCCGCACCCCAAGCTACATTGATGAAATCGGTAGCGGATGGTGTATTCACGGGCAATCTCCCATGGACATTTGTTTACATCGGTGGTGCCATTGCTATCGCCCTTATCCTCATTGATTTAAGGCAGGAAAAAATCGGTTCCGATTTTAGAGTACCCGTTTTGGCAGTGGCGGTTGGGATTTATCTCCCTATCACATTGACGGTACCGATTTTTATTGGTGGTATGATTAATCACTTAGGTAAAAAAGCAGGTGGATCAGAATCATCAGAAAAACGTGGATTACTCATGTCTTCCGGATTTATTACCGGCGAGGCCCTAATGGGTATCATGGTTGCCGTACCGATTTTCCTATCCGGACAAAAAGACTGGTGGCCACAATTTGGCGGCATGAATTGGGTCGGGCCACTTTTATTTATCGGAATGATATACTGGCTCTATAAGTCCGTATCAAAAAAATAAAACAATGAAGATTTCAGACAGCCTGCTGAAAAAGCTACCCAAGGTAGAGCTCCATTGCCACTTGGATGGCTGTCTGCGAATCGAGACTATTTTAGATCTGGGGCAGCGTTACAATGTATCGCTGCCTGCATCCAACCCTGAGGATCTAATAAAATTATTATGTATTGGTAAAAAACGGGGTACCCTAGAAGAATATATTGCCCGTTTTGATATTACGCTCAGCGTCATGCAAACCCCGGAAGCTCTTACAAGAATTGCTTTTGAATTGATCGAGGACGTGGCAGCTGAGAATGTCCGTTATATTGAAGTGCGCTATGCACCGATTCTCCATACCCGTATGGGGATGACACTAGAGGAAGCAGTTGAAGCAGTCCAAGATGGACTAATAAAAGGTGAAAAGGCTTTTGGTGTTAAATCCGGTATTATCATCTGCGGTATTCGACATATTTCACCAGAAGCTTCACTCAAACTTGCGGACCTATGTGTCCGTTATAAAAATAAAGGTGTGGTGGGTTTTGATCTAGCCGGGTCAGAAGAAAATTTTCCGGCCAAGGATCACCGAGAAGCATTTTATATGATTCTGAATCATAATATTAATGCCACTATTCACGCGGGGGAGGCCTTTGGTCCTTCATCCATCCATCAAGCTATTCACTATTGCGGCGCCCACCGAATTGGACACGGCACACGGCTCAAAGAAGATAAAGATTTGATGCATTATGTGAATGACCATCGCATCACCATGGAAGTCTGCCTTACATCCAATTGGCATACATATTCAGTGCGATCATTAAAACAGCATCCATTCCGGTTTTATTATGATCAAGGGATACGTGTCACATTAAATACAGATAATCGACTCATGTCTGACACAACTCTCACGAAGGAATTTGGTCTGGCACGAGATTTATTTGACTTTACACTTCATGATTTCAGAGAAGTGACTATCATTGCCATGAAAGCAGCGTTCTTGCCTCATCAAGAACGAAAAGAAATGATTCAATCCATTGCAAATGAATTGGAAAATGAATTTGGGATTCTACCTGAATATATAGAACAAAAGGCCGCTGGTTAGCGCCTCATTTTATTCTTTGCTTTTTCGACCATATCATTGGTCCACTTTTTCACAGGTGGAAACACACTCCCCAATAACATTAACCCCGGAATGCCAAATATCCATCCTTGAAAAATAGGGATTAATCCTCCGATGAGTCCAATGATGATCAGAATCACACCGGCAATGACTTTTATAATATCAATAACTGATTTCATTTGCGGATGACGGCCACTTTCTCCATAGAAGATGCACCTTTTTGATCATATATGGCAATGAGATAAACACCGGAACCCACCAAACGTCCTTTGCTATCTCGCCCATCCCAAAAAGCCTGGTAACCCAGTACTTCTGAATTGGGAATTTTTCGGATGACTTGCCCGTTTAAAGTCATAATCATAAGGGAACTATTATCTTTCAGCCCTTCAATCGTCATGGGTTGAGCATCGGGAATTCTAAATGGGCTGGGAAATATGCCTACTGATGAATAGGATTTCTTCTCAACTGCAAATGGAATACGAATAACCGATATACCCTTATCCGTGGCGATATATGCGAGTCCTTCTTCTCCATCAAATGTTACATCATTTACATGATTTGAAAGGAGATTACTATTGGATGTATTCAGACCATTGATGTCAGGCCAATATTCTCCATTTTCGGTGATAATGTGCACCCCGTCCATTTGAGATGTGACCCATACATTTCCTCTGGAGTCAAATCGAATCTTGGATTCGCGATCAAAAACACCATTGGGGAAGTATGGATACAACTCATTGTTATTTCCTAGGGGGCCAGTTTCACTGATGGGATTAGTTTCAGAAAATTGAATATTTTTGTACAGCAACCCCACAGATGTAAGAATCCATAACCGATTTTTGTCTGATACATTGATTGCTAATGGATTTCGCTTTGGCATGCCGGGATTGACATCCTCAGTAGTCCATACTTCTGCGGATGGATTCAACACATCACCAGAATATTTATACATGACCAATCCTGACGGTGAACCCATCCATACACGATTAAAATTATCCACAGTAATCGTCTGGGCATTTTTATTGAGGTTACCTTCACTCTCAGCAATTAATATAGGGCGATTGTCATTTCCACTAAATACAGAAAGCGGTTCATTTTCACTATTGTCAGAAATCACCCATATATTGTCTTTTCCATCAATAGACATATCTTTTACTGAATATAGATACTCTAATCCATAAGAGAGTTTCTTAGGGTAAAATAATTTATCTAATGTGAGTCCATTGGATATATCTATTGACACCATTCCCGCTGAAGATGAATAGTCTAATCCTACAATAATCTTTCCGCTATGAAATATGATATTTGAAATCCCCGCCCCTAAATGAATGGGGCTCTTTTGGATGTTCAGATTTTCATTCAACTCAGTTGATACCGGTGAGGCCGACCAGTTAAACCAACCCGTAAGGGATAAGCCATTTTTGCTGGCCATGATCCACTGATCATTTCCAATAAATTGAATCGCTTCCGGGGATTGAACCGATGGACCATTTTCTGCAATATGATTAAATGGACTTTCAAATTCCTGGCCATCAATATGCCCAAATCCGGTTTGATTTCCAACCCAAGTACCATTTTGATCTGAAATAATGCCTGTAAATTTCACATTCGGATCTGTGAATACTGCCTTTAGCCTATCAGTTCTCACATCAAAAATTATTGAATCTGAAATGGCACTAAATTGTTGATTGCTGATGACTGAGATTGATTTTACTGATTTAATATTATCATCTTCCCGAATCAAAGCCACAGGATATTCGCCCAACGCAACAGAATAAATAGCTTTATCCGTCACCAATGCTAAAACATTATTGGCAACATCCAGAGTTAAAATATTTTCATCTATATTTTTGAATGCTTTTGTCCAATAGATTGGATGCTTTAAATGAGGATTTCCGCTGATTAGCCCCAAATCGCTGAGTAAAAATAACTCATCTCCAAATGTGTAAATTTCGTCAATGAATTGAATATCGGATCGGCCGTAAAAATCGCGATAATAGATTTTATCCTTGGCATGGATGAATTCCATAATTCCCCATTCGCCATCATTCTTTACAGCGCCATAGACCATATCATTATAGGTACTAATCCCAGATACAGCTTCCATATCCAATTGAAACCAAGCACGAATAGATTCAGCTTTTGGATCCCAAATTTGAATGCTCATGTTACTGCCCATCCACACCAAGCCTTTGGGACCCACATGAACTGTCTGCAGGTCCGTATCCGCCAATCCATGATCTTTTGTATAAACGGTATAGTCACCGGTATTTAAGTTATAATTCACCAATCCCCCACCAGTGGCCAAAAATACATTGTTACCGGCCAAATCTAAATCCCTCACATTTAAGGTGGATGTAATGGATCGCATATCCCCAATCCGAACTTGTGCGGATAGAAAAACACAACATATTAAAATGAGGATTTGTCTCATGAGAATTGGAATGGTGCTGGGATAAAACAAAGTATAAAAATGGCCAGACATATATAGCCAATCCGTTTGTTCTTTTTAGAAAGTGGAATGTTTATATCTTGAATCGGTGGATGTTTTGCAGATCGCATAAGGACCATAATGAGCACACCCCACACTAGCCAGTTTAATGATAAAAAACTCAATGGAATTAATGATAATAAGGATGCTTTTGCGATTACATCATGCTTTCGGCCTAACATAGCATATGCCACGTGTCCTCCATCCAATTGGCCAATGGGCAATAAGTTGAGCATTGTAACGAGCAATCCTATCCATCCGGCAAATGCCATGGGATGGAGCATGATGTCCTGCGTCTCAAGGAGCCCCGGATGGGTAACCCAGGTTAATATTTTCATGAGTATAGAATCGCCCAACATGAGTGCGCCCTGAATATTGGATTTTTCAACCACATCAGAAAGTAGAAGTCCGATAATTAACGCCGGAACAGCAACCAAAAACCCTGCGATAGGGCCTGCTGCACCAATCTGGAGCAATGCATCCTTACGATAAATTGGAGATTTCATTTTGATAAATGCGCCGAATGTGCCGATTAAAAACAGAAAAGGCGGTGCAGGTATAAAATAAGGCAGCGTGGCATCAACTTTATGTTTTTGGGCATAATAATAATGGCCGAATTCGTGGGTGCCTAAAATCAGCATGAGTGTTAAGGAGAATGGAATGCCTTTTAGAATCCCTAGGGGATTCTCCCAAATACGCGCTCCTTCCATCATGGCCCCAGCCATGAGTGTGGTTAAGATGGTAAGAAAAAATAATACCCAGTGGATTCTGGGAATACTTGGAATCCTTAAAATGACCGGCACTCTGGCTTCTTTAATTCGGATATAAACTTGATCAATTTGTAATCTCACATTGAATTCGCAAGATTCATTTTTTAGAATAGCAATTAAATCGGCTTCACTTGCATCATTGGTAAAATGGCCTACAGCTAGCCATTCATCTTTGCTAAAACCCACTTGGGTGGGTCGGAAATGGCCATCCAGTTTTTTGAGTATGTTGCGAAATTCTGTTTCAGTCATGATTCAAGAATAAAAAGTGAATTATAAATTACAACAATCGAGGGGGGATTCAGTTTTGTTTTATATGTCTCTTCTGTTTCTCTTTCAATAATTCATGCATTCCCCTGCTCTCCATATCCAAGGTCAATTGATTGATCCATCGTTTGGTTTCATCTACGTATCGATCCACAATTCGCTTTGGTACTTGCTCTACCTGCATGTGTACAATAATCACTGCGGACACTACCGGTACATAATCCATAAGGGGATCCTTGTAAAATCGATCCAGTTGGCGAATCGTTTCCCGGCGCGTCATGTAATCAACCCGATCCCCATATAAACTGTCAGCGAAAGCCTGTTCTTCTCCCCATGCTTTCAGGTAATAATACAATCGACCATCCAACACACCACTAAGATAGGATGACTTAATTCGGTAGGTCATTTCAGGATCTTGATTTACCTGCTTTTGAATATTATCCCAATCGGTCCCATCCCAAAGAAGCTTATTTTGCTTTTCCAGAATTTGGCCGGATAAACCGGAATACGTAAGTATGATTGCCAATAATATTTTCATCGAATATAGATAGTTTTAATATTTACAAACTCTAATATACCATAAGGAGATAGTTCATTTCCATATCCCGATTCTTTTACGCCGCCAAAAGGTAAACGAGGATCGGAACGCACAAAATCGTTCACAAAACCAGCCCCTGCTTCCAATTTGGATTCTACAATAATTCTACCCTTTTCCATATCAGATGTAAACACAGCAGCACCTAATCCAAATGGTGTTTGATTAGCTAACGCCAAAGCTTCTTCTTCATCCTTGGCTGAAATGATGGATGCAACCGGACCAAATAATTCTTCGTCAAAGGCAGGCATGCCTGGCTTTACATCGGTTAAAACAATGATGGGATGATAAGCGCCCTGATCTGTGTCCGGGATTTTGCTTTTGTATAATAATCGTGCACCACTATTTACACTGGATTCTACCTGCCCCGCTAACTGATCCTTAGCCACATGGTTTACCATAGGTCCAACTGTAGATGAATCTTCAAAAGGATTACCTACAATTTCTTTTTCCATGGTTTTTACAATTTTTTCCTCAAATTCGGATTGAATGGATTCATCCACTATAAACCGTTTTGCGGCGATACAGCTTTGGCCGGAATTCAATAGTCGCCCTGTAACGCATGCGGCCACGGCTTCATCTAAATTTGCATCCTTCAAAACCATATAAGGGTCGCTCCCGCCTAATTCCAATACCGTCTTTTTTAAAACAGATGCAGCAGTTCGCGCCACAGCTTTACCTGCAGGTGTACTGCCTGTGAGTGTCACCGCTTTTACCATTGGGTTCTCGATAACTTCTGCCACTTTGGATGAACCAATGGTGAGATTTCTAAAAACATTTTGTGGATAGCCCGCTTCAAGAAATAAACCCTCTATGGCGTCAGCACACCCTTGTACATTGGAAGCATGTTTTAATACGGCTACATTCCCCGCAATCATGGCCGGGGCTGCAAAACGAAATACCTGCCAAAATGGAAAATTCCACGGCATGATGGCCAACACCACACCGAGAGGCTGAAAAGATATATAGCTTTCTGTGGCATCCGTTTCGATATGCTTTTCTTTTAAAAATTCGGGACCATTTTCCGCATAATATTCACATCCCATTGCAGATTTTTCTATTTCTGCTTTTCCCTGCGTCAAGGGTTTTCCCATCTCTAATGCCATGAGCCTTGCAAATTCATTTTGCCTGGCCCTAAGCACTTCTGCCATTTGTCGGAAAAATTGACATCGTTCTGAAATATCCAATTGGCGCCATGGATCATACGCCTCTTGAACATTGGATATTATGGATGCAAATTCTCCAGAATTCAGATCAGGATAAGACCCAACAGTCTCTCCATTGGCTGGATTAATCGAAATTAAATCAGGCATTTTTCAGTTTTCGTTTCATGAATAGGTAGATCAAATAGGCGAGCCCAAAATGGGCTAAAGCTACAAATTCTCCAATCAAAATATACCAAGGCCAAGGCCCCATAAAATCCAATAATGATCCTGTTGGCGGTTTACCCATTATCCAGAAATAGTTGGCATCCATGGATAGATTCACAACAAATGATAATAGTAGAAATAGGTTCAATCCAATAAAGGCATTTTTTAAGCCAACTAAAGTCGGTTTCAAATTGTAAACAACTACGGCATAGATGAGTGCAACCACCATCAAATTATGGCCAATAAAAAAACGAAAATAATGGAAATGTGGAAAATCTTGAAGAATATCTGGAGAGACCATCCCTTGGAACATACCAGACAATCCCCAAAAATAGAGGATTTGAAATACGAATTCATTTCGTTTAATTAATACGAAGGGAATCATTAAGTTGGCAAACCGGCATAGATGAAATGGAAGGTGGAGTTTTATATCGAATGAACCACCTATGATTTCCAATAAAACCCAAATGGGATAATTGATAAAAATCAGGATACACAAGGTAAGGCCCACCCATTCTTGTTGGGTGGGGCTGAGTCGTTTTTTACCATACCACGGTAGCCAAAATACGAGAAATATAAATAAAAAAATGGCCGCCCAATGGGACGGCCCGAATAGTGAAAAATGTTTGTAAGTATTTAAATAATCAGATACAGCTGACCGCATTGTCCTTACGATTCATTCTTCCCCCGATTATGTTTTTGACCACCAATTTTTTGCAAGTGGACTGAAGCACCGAAAAGCATGACTACAGCCAGCATCCATAATTGATTGAAATCCTCTCCATTAGATCGCTCAATCCACCCATAGATAAATGTACCGACGGCTCCAGCAATGAGTACGATGCCTAATGCCAAGCGGCTTTTATCATTAAAGAACCCACTCATGCGTCAGCTTTTTTTCCCGTAGCTTTCTTAGTAGTCTTTTTCTCTGCAGGTTTTTTCTTCAATGCAGCGGCTTTTTTAGCTGTAGTTTTCTTAGTGGTCTTTTTCTCTGCAGGTTTTTTCTTCGATGCAGTGGCTTTTTTAGCTGCGGGCTTTTTAGTTGCTGTTTTCTTAGCGGTTGCTTTTTTGGGTGCTACTTTTGCTCCAGATTTAGGCGCTGCTTTTTTTGCTTTTTTTGTACCAACAGCGATTGAAGCCTGCTT
>DKLW01000008.1:0-4057 GCA_002455835.1 Fidelibacterota bacterium UBA6630
GTCTTAAATGGCTCATGGATCCGGAAAGTCCATTCTCAATCGAACTTTCTCTCTCATTTGAAATGATCCAGTGGCTCTGGCAATTTCGAAAAGCCGCTAACCCAAACCATGTGAAAAATAGTGCCAATACCCTAAGAGAGTTGGGTATGTTCAGCCGGTCATTATTTATAGAATTAGACCGAACTTTAAATTTTGGATTAACCCAAGATGGTATCCTCATGCTCTGCAGTGAAGAAGAGACTCTATCCCATGAATTATCTGTATCCAAAATGGCTAGAGATATGGGGATGGATGCGATTGATTTAGACTCTGAAGGTGTGGCGAAAACGGAAACAGGTATGGCCACCGATTTGGCTGGTGGTGTTTATTATCCACTTGATTGCCACGTGAATCCGGTCACTTTTTTGTCCGCCATGAAAAACCATTTAACAGAACAGGGTGTATCCATTCACCATGGGACGTATGTCACGGGTATTGATGGAGAAAAAAATAGAATCACCATGGTCCATACTGAAAATGAATCATGGACAGGAGATCATTTTGTATTGGCTGCAGGTGCTTTTTCATCTAAACTGATTCATTCACTGGGATTAAAGATGCCGCTCATGGCCGGGAAAGGGTACAGCGTTACCATGGATTTACGGACCCAAAAGCCGGCCATCCCAGCCATTTTGGTAGAGGCTAGAATTGCGTCCACACCCATGGGGTCGACCTGGCGATTCGGTGGCACCATGACCGTAACCCAGCGGTCGAGAAAAATAAACCAACGGAAATTGCATGCCATGCTTCGAGCCGTATCCAACTATTATCCGGAATATGAATATGATTGGACGACCTCACTCGAGCCATGGGTAGGGCTTCGACCCCTATCCGCTGACGGGATGCCCTATATTGGCCCATTTGAAAAATATCCCAATCTCATTGCTGCAACGGGCCACGCCATGGTGGGGGTTAGCCTGGCCACAGGGACAGGCCATTTAGTGACCGATATTGTTTCTAAGCGGAGACCACCTGCCATGGATTTATCTAATCTTAGACCGGATCGGTTTTGATGTATTTCATCTCCCTTTATTCGTATATTTAACTATGGTCAAGGTTTTTTATATATTATTCTTTTTACTTATGTCCGGTTTATTCGGACAATATCGATCTCCATCAAATTATCATCAACATCAGTGGGCTCTTCGTATCTACAAAGGGTATGCCACCTATCGACTGAGTAACCGAAGATTAAATCTCATGAATTATTTGAACGTGGGCTTTCAACTCAAAACATCCCATTTATTCCCCAGGGTGGGATATGATTTTGTCAGCTTGGGTTTTGCGGTTTTTCACCACTCAGGAATATATGAACAGGTTAAATTATTCAACAATACCAAAGGGGGCGGAAACTTTGTGACCCTGTTCACAGAATATAAATTCTAACCTCTATCTCATCTGTGTGTAAATTCGGTTCTTTAAAAATGCGAATCTTCATGCAGAATCAAATCAAACACTTTCTCATCCTCATTATTGTTTCAGGATTGACCTATAGTCAATCAACGGCCATTTATTTTAGTGCATTGAAGATAGGGGATGAAGTCCGTACTTCCGGGGAATATTGACAGAAACAAAATTATGGGTTGCATCCCATCGAATTGGATTTGGGAAAAAAGGACACAATATTCATCACCATTCATGGATATGGCTCCCGAGCCTATGAATGGGTTTATGATCTGAGGCAAATATCTCTGATCCAACGCCAGACTTATTATTTGCGAAACGATTGGGAGTAAATCCCAAGTACCATTACCTAAGTTATGGATTAATATATGAAAATAGAAAATTAGAAAGAGGAATCCAATGAATTACTCGCAACAATCTTATGACTTTGAAAATCTAAACCCATGGTTGACCTTTTTACGGGATGATTTGGATTTAAAAGGTGTCGCTATGGGGTTGGCGCGTATCCCTGAGGGGAAAGGATATACATTTATGCACCAGCATGAAGAACAAGAAGAAGTATATGTGGTCATTATGGGGAGAGGGATTATGTACGTGGATGGCGAAATTTTGAATATGTATCCCGGTGATATTATTAAAGTAGATCCAGAAGGCAAGCGGTGCATTAAAGCGGACGATGATACTGAATTGGTCTGCATGATTATTGGGGCAGTTCCTGCCAAAGGATATCCCAAAAAAGACGTATCAAAAACATTGATTGATGACGGTATTCCCGATTGGGAAAATTTGCCCCCTTGGTATGAAGGGAATGAAAAGATCGTTGAAATAAATAAAAAGATTAGGGCTCAACGGGGAGAAGGGAAATCCTAATGGCTCTAACTGTGACAGAACGATTAAAGTATAATCTTTATCTATGGTATTTTAGTCTGACTCAAGTCAGGCTTATCCATTACTGCCGCCCAAAAATTCATGATATAACTAAGGATGGGATGACCCTGTTGATGCCCTTGGATCGGCGAACACGAAACCATGTGGAATCCATGTATATCGGCGCCATGGTGGTGGGGGTAGATATGGTGGCGGGATTCACTGCCATGCTGAAAATTCGCAAATCTAAGCGGAATGTGATTTTAATCTTCAAGGATTTGAATGCTGAATTTTTTAAGCGTGCAGAAGGAGATGTCCATTATATATGCAAAGAAGGGCAGGCCATTGAAGCTGCAGTTGAAGAAACCCTTCGCACAGGGGAAAGGGTGAACTTGCCTGTGCCCGTCATAGCCACCGTGCCCGATAAATTTGGTGATGAGCCGGTGGCGAAGTTCAGTATAACACTGTCTATGAAAGAAAAATAGAAGTTTCTCCATGAAGTCACCTTCCGCCTATATCTTACTCATCGGTGCGGCCTTGCTGTGGAGCCTTGGGGGGCTTTTTATTAAATTGGTTGACCTCCACCCAGTGGCCATTACAGGGATTCGAAGTCTTGGTGCCGCCACTATTTTTCTCCTTTATATCAAAAAGCCGAAGTGGTATTGGCGGCCTTATTTTATTGGAGGGATTCTTGCCTATAGCGCTATGGTCATACTCTACGTGATTTCAATTCGATTGACTACGGCAGCCAATGCCATCTTTTTGGAATTTACTGCACCGGTTTGGGTAATCATTTTTGGCTATTTCATTTTAAAAGAAAAAGTGACAATCCTCGATGTAGGCATAATGGCCATTATTTTTATCGGTATGGGATTGTTTTTTATGGATGAACTTTCCTTCACTGGTTTCTGGGGTAATATCATGGCATTGGGCGCCGGTGTTTGTTTGGCCCTGGTGACTGTTATCTTGAGAAAGGAAAAAGAAGGTGCATATGAAATTGTCTTATTTGGAAATGGGATCACCGCATTAATCTGTCTACCCTTTATGGTAGATGGATGGCAAAGCCATCTTACTAATAATTGGATCATGATATTTTTCTTGGGAGTATTCCAATTGGGTATTCCATATCTCATGTATACCACTGCATTGAAGTATGTACCGGCCATAGATGCCATTTTAGTGGGCATGATTGAACCCATATTGAATCCGGTTTGGGTGTTCTTGTTTATCGGCGAAAGGATGGGAGACTGGGCTTTTGTCGGCGGCGTGCTGGTCTTAGGCGGATCTCTGGGGCGCAGTTATTTAAAATATAAGTACAGCCGTAATTAGATAATTTAACCAGCCGGAGACTGCCAAACCCATGCTCGATCATCAGATATTTGGGCATGACTGTGTCGTTTGGTTTATTTTTATTCCAACCCAGCATAACTAACTTTAATCAATGAATTAAGGAAGTCTAAAATAGGAAAACTCTATGACAGGTACGGTAAAAGAATATAATCAAATTAAAGGATTTGGATTTATTTCAGGGGATGATGGCGAAGATTATTTTGTCCATGTATATGGTCTAGGGCCAAAACTGAAGAAATTCGGATTAAGAGAAGGCCAGCGTGTGGCTTTTGATGTGGACTTCGATACGAAGGGGGATAAAGCGATAAATGTTCGCCCCGGTTGATTTATTTTAGACAAGTAATCTGCTGGTTCAATAATGACCCCATCACTTCTAATTGTAGAATATAAGTTACAG
>DKLW01000023.1:0-4528 GCA_002455835.1 Fidelibacterota bacterium UBA6630
AAGACTAAATCCTGTTTTATCATCAAGCATCCCAAGTGATATATTATGTTTATTAATATTTTGAGCAAAAAGAGGCAGTACAAATAATATAAGCCAGAGGCGTTTCATTTTAATTCATCCCATTCATCTTTATCAGTTCTTGATTTTTGATTCTCCATTATCATTATCCATTTATTATTCTTTTTTACCCAGAGAGATTCAAAATGAACATAACTATCACTTTGTTTCCCATCTTTGTTAACGGTATAGTAATGAAAAATGCCTGTTTCGTGTGCTGAAGAATTATCATAGAGTCTTTGTGAAAATCTAACATCCAAATGAGCGGTAATTGTTCCCGATTTAGTATCCTCAAACCCTTGCTCCCAACCTTCAAATGCATTTTTGATAGGATAAGTTTTTTTTAATATTCCATTGACTAAAATGGCATCTCGATGATAAAGGGATTTAAAAGAACGAAAATCTCCCTTAGAAATTGATTCTTTTAATTTTTCCCAAGCAGTGTCAAGTTCTAAGGAGATTATTGTTTCTTGGGCGGTTATATTTGAAAGGGTGAGAAGTAAAGCAAATATTATCGAGTAATGCTTCATACAGGAAATTACAAAAAATTATACAATAATGTGGGTGTCTCTTTTATAAACAAAAAAGCCCCCGTGAGGAGGCTTTTATTGTTTTACCGAATACAAATAAGTTTGAATCGGATATATGATACCAAATTTAATTAGTATCTTAAACGGCTGGGTCTATTTTCCCTTGGACGAGCTTCGTTCACTTTTAATTCACGACCTTCTAGCTCTTTGCTATTCAAATTCTGAATAGCTGCTTCACCTTCAGTCTGATTTGGCATTTCTACGAAACCGAATCCCTTCGAACGCCCCGAATCACGGTCAGAGATAATGCGCACACTATCAACCTCACCATATTCTGCAAAAGCAGCTTCTAAACCACTTTCATCTAATTGATAGGAAATATTTCCTACGTATATATTCATTTTTCTTTCCTTTTCAGGGACTTAAAAAAACCCTGAATTTTGTTTACTACGATAATGCAAAAATACATTATACCACATTGATGTTTTTGCTTAAAATGATGAGATACAAGAAATCGAACAATAAAAGCTAAATATATCCTCTGTAGCGCAGCGAGTATACAATTTAATTGACATAATAACCTAAAATATTATTACAACAAAAAAGGCCCACGCTTAGGTGAGGCTTTATATAATAATAAGATTTAATAGTCTTAGAATATTAAATAGTCATTAATTGCAAATCGGAGAATAAGTTTTTATTTCAGAAGACACATAATCATAGATTTCACTCATTTTCTCACCCATATAACTATATTCAATTTCTAAACCATTTGTTCCATTTCTTGAAATAGCCATATTAAATTCCTCACCATCAATATCACTTTTAAAATTTATTACATTCCCATCTTTTATTCCATTACCACCATAACTATCACGTTCATAACAGTCATCTCCATCATCACAATCATCTCCTAGATAATCCCAATTAATTACCGTTAGACCATCAATTGTTATGTATATATCATTGGTGTCACCTTCACAATCCATACTGGCTTCTGATAGTTTATAAGTACCATCAAGATTAATAGGCTCAGCTTCATCAGCAGCTTTATCATCTTCACAAGCAAAGATTAAAAGTAATGACAGTATAATATGTATATTTTTCATTATATTATCCTTTAATAGAATTAATTTACAAAAAACAATGTAACTATTTGGGTATTTTTTTTATAGGGTTCACTCCCTAAAAGGACAGATTTTGGACGTCAACGTACATGGCTTTCTTTAACATCTAAAGGTGTTGATGCATATACTGCCCACGTCAAAGAACTAAAAAGAATCATTGGTTGACATCAAGCCCCCGTCAGGAGGCTATTTAATCAGCATTTCATTTTAACAAACTATAGATTAGTATTGGCCATATTTTTCAGCTATTTACTATTTTCAATCGAAACTAAAACCGGACTTGAAAACCCTTCATTACCAGAACCATCTAATGCTTGAGCTGATAAAGTATATTCACCATTGATATGGTCTTCAGTATTCCACAAATATACATCACGAGAAAATTCATAGGGTTCATTTTCTATAGTTGTAAGAATATCATCATTTAATTTTACTGTTAAAAATATTACAGATTTATTGTCTTCCACTAATATTTCTACATTACAAACACCTTGTAATTTTTGACCTTGGCTAGGCGATAAAATCCTTACAATTGGAGGAGTAGAATCATCTAAATCGCAAGAAAAAGCAATAAATAAAGGTATTATAATAAAGAGGCGTTTCATTCAACAATCCAATATTCGTGACCACTTAAGCACTTCCATTTATATGCTGTTTTAAGATTATCACTTGGTTCATAAGGTTTGGATTCAAAAGTTTTCTTTAACTCATATCCATCATAATGGCAGGTTATATTTATTTTTTACTATAGAAAAAGAACAAGCCTGCCACGATAATATTGAATCCTAGGTCAACATAAACTGACACACCAGAAGCAATACCAATAATAATATGGTATGCTCTCAAACATGCAAAAAGTGAAATGCCAATACCAAATAATTTTGCATAGTCCTTCATTGCATCACCAGCAATATCTGGTGTCCGCCAAATTAATAGACCTATAAAAAGAATTGCCGTCCCCACTGCCTGAGCAAGTGGCACCAAGTTTTTATCCGGAATCATCCCAGACATTTCTAAAAATTTGTCTGGCATAAATAAAAATGAGAGAGCACTTATAAAGGACAATCCACCGAATATCTTGCATAATAGTTTAAGGCTCATACTATCTCCTCTTTTGTTTGGTTTATATTAAAGTCAACTGACCGAATTATAAAAATGAATCGATTGAAGTGTCAATGAATATTAAAATCGACTTATAAAGGTTATTTTTCATCTTGCACATCCAATAAATACTAATAATAATATGACCCAGAGGCGTTTCATTTAGTTATAAATTCAATTCTTTTCTAAGTAATTCTCGAAGGTTGGAAACTCTCTTAACTATACCTTCATATGCCCGTAATTGATGCTCGTGATACCATAATTTATGAGAAGCATAAAATCTCAATTTTTCAATGTCTGGTAATTTTGTCAAAGTTATTTTTGGGTAGGGTCCGAATACTCTATTTTTTTTTCTCAATTCTTTGTCAGTATGTAAATATAATTCATTACCGTAGTTTGAAAGAAAGGGTACAATTTCTTCATATGAATACTTCCATGAATCTGAATCCATAAAATCCGTCCACTCCAAGTAAGAGTTATAAGAATGCAAGTCACTAATAAGGTTTTTATTTTTAATTAGATGCATTTTACCAGAGTTTTTTAATGAATTATACTCCTCATTATTATGACCAAACCATATTGCAATTAACATAGCTGATATATCTTTTTCAATTGAATCATTTACCATCGAAAAATTTGGATTCATATCACACCATTTTATAACATTTTTAGAACCCTTTATTGCTCGTTCATATGCTCTTTTATTCCAAGAACCATCTAAAGAGTCAGATATAAGATTCTGATATAACCGAGTAAGTATCTCTTCATTTTGTTTGTACGCTTCATTTTTTTTGATATTATTATCTATCCATAATGAACCAGATAAACCAAGTAGTACTGCTAAAAACTCAATTCCGCCCCTTGCGAGTATATTTTTCATTTTTTTCCTTTATTTAAGCCAGAGGCATTTCATTTATTATGGGTGAAAATGATAACCAATTAGGGGGAGTCCTAAGCCTAAATGGTAAGCTTTAAATGAATTATTTTGCCATCCTAATTCAGGCGTTTTAATATTTTCATTTACAAATCCACCTACAAGAAATCCACCAAATAATTTTCTTCTTAATTGTTTTTGTCCATCCACAAAGGCGATACCATATCCAACTCCTCCCCAAATTCCTGCGCTCAAGACCACTTGTGCATCAATATAGGTATATGATTTATTTTCTTTTGATAAGTATCTGTTACCTAAAGCAATGCCAGGGAATAAATATGGGCCTTGGCCAGGATTACCAATAGACGGTACCGCAAAACCAATGCTTACTTGGTATCCTTTTATTTTCTTTTTTGTATCAAATTCAAAAGAAATACCTATATACCCACCAGGTAGCTGATGTTCACTTGGGTCGCCAGTGCGCTCATACTGTGTTTCTTGCCCCCAAATAAAACTAATTAGAATAAATATGAGCCAGAAGCGTATCATACTTAAAATTACAAATTATCACCGAATAATGTGGGTGTCTCTTTTATTTAATGGGTACACCCCCCAAAGGGTGTTTTAGGTTGAGTTTTTTGGTTGAAAAAGTGAAGATGATGGAACCATCCCAAGTAAGTAGCATTTAAGTAGCAGTAGTGCCCTAAAATGGGCAGTTTTTTGATAAAACAGGCTCTTTTAACGCTTAACAGAAATTGAATGATTTACAGACGATAAAAGGAAAGTTTTTAAAGACGCGCGAACTGACGACCTCTTGAATGCCATTCAAGCGCTCTCCC
>DKLW01000023.1:4876-6585 GCA_002455835.1 Fidelibacterota bacterium UBA6630
CCCATTTAGTGCAAGAAAATAATGCGATATATAAACGCGCTCCAATTAATTGTTACGTTCTATCAAGGCTTTGCCCCTCAAATGATCATTAAAATAATTTATCACTTTACGGTAAAGATTTTTTCTCGCATTTCCCCCTTGCATGCCATGGGGGCGGCTTGGATAATAAAATGTATCCAATTGTTTATCATGCTTCACAAATTCTTCTACAAGCCATGTCATATTTTGAGAATGGACATTATCATCTCCTGTACCATGGATGACCAAAAGCTTTCCATTAAATCGGTCCACATATGACAATACTGACGTTGAATCATATCCCGCTTTATTATCCTGAGGTAGCCCCATAGATCGCTCAGTATATATAGTGTCATACAACCTAAAATCCATCACCGGGGCTACAGATACACCCACATCAAACAAATGTGCATTTTTTGTGAGCATAAGTCCTGTAAAATATCCTCCGCCGGACCAACCCCATGCGCCTATCCGGTTTGGGTCTGCAATACCCTTATCCACCAAATATTGAACCCCTGTGGCAGTATCTTTGCCTAAATACTGAGCCATATCTCCATAACTTAAGTTTTTAAACGCCTCCCCCCGGCCACTCATGCCTCGTGCATCCATAGAAAATACGATGTATCCCTGCTGTACTAAATATTGATTCCATACACCCCCCCAACGATTATTTACAATTTGGGTGCCGGGCATGCCATATCCATATACGATTACAGGATACCGCCGGCCTTTTTTATAATCCGGCGGATAGGTAATAATACCATCCAGGGTTGCAGTACCATCGGCCGTTTTGAAATGAATAATTTCAGGATATGACCAATCGTATGCTTCGAACTGGGATTTGTCTGTCTCTCCTAAAATTTTCTGTATATTCCCATCCATATCTTTCAGTATATGTTTTGAAGGGGTAATCAAACTGGAGTAAGAGTCGATAAACCCATCACCTTCAGGTAGAATACGTACAAAATGTGATCCCGGTTCTTTTGTTAATAGCTTGAGACCGGTACCATCAAAATTCACACTATAAAATCGATTTTCAAACGTGGATTCTTTGTTGGCCATGAAATAAACTTTCTGATTGGCTTCATCTACTTTTTTGATGCCCTTTACTTCCCACTCACCATACGTAATTTGATTGACCAACTGGCCTTCAGCTGAATGAATATAAATATGATGCCATCCGGACTGTTCTGATACCCAAAGTATATTCCCATTTTTAAGAAAATGATAATGGCGGTGGAGTTCCACCCACCCACTTGGGTCCGATTCAGTTAAACCTGAAACGGACTTTCCATTGGTAGTGGCCACCGTAAGAAATTCCCAATGGTTTTGGAGGCGGTTCATCCGCATAACGGTTAATTTGTCTTGTTCTGTCCATTCCATCCATGGATAATACATGTCATGATTATCGCCGATATTCATTTTTTTACGACGGGCATTTTTTACATTCACAACAAAAATGGACATGGTGGGGTTGGTCTGGCCCGCTTTTGGATATCGAATCTCTTGTGTGGTGGGGTACAAAGACAATTCATCAAACATGGTAAAGACAGGCACTTTGGATTGATTTATTTCCCAAAAGGCGATTTGCCGACTATCCTGACTCCATCGATAGGCATCATATGACCCAAATTCTTCTTCATAAACCCAGCCAAAATGACCATTTAATATCAATTCCGACCCATTGGTGG
>DKLW01000023.1:6976-17128 GCA_002455835.1 Fidelibacterota bacterium UBA6630
ACATAGGCTACTTTAGATCCGTCTGGAGACATTTTCACATTCCGAAGTCTTGTATTATCATTGCTGACTTGTTCAATCGTTTGTGTGGCAACATCCAATACGTGGTAAGTCCCGTAGTAAGAATGGCGCCAAATCTTTTCACGATTGGATAAAAGGAGCAGTTTGGTTCCAGTCTTGGCTAAAGAAAAGCGACTTACCTTTAGTTTTTCCCCATCCACCATTAATACACTTTCTTCTACAAAGGTGACTGTATCCTTTTCCGGAAAGGTTACTTTAACAATATCCCCTTTATAATCACCTTTTCCCCAAGCCAAATAGGCATTTTTTTCAGCATACCACTGCATCATACCCAAACGGGCATATTCAAAGGGAGACTTCCCTTGCACATCTTCAAATGAAAGTCGTTTATTTTCTGCAATCGCGGTCGTTATCATTAATCCAATTAATAGTAGTCGTTGCGTCATACTTCTAAGGTCCTCTTAATTTGTCTAAGTAAGGATGTCATCATTTCTACATTCATCCTGCCTGTATTCACATTCCGCGGGCTTGGATGATAACATCCCCATAATATTTTTCCATTGGGGAGGAGATATTGTCGATTATGTCCGAAAGGATGGTCCTTCAATTTAATATCAAAATCTTTACGAAAGTATTTTAGGCATCCATCAAAACCAATTTTCCCCAATGCCAATATGATTTTAACATTTTTTAAAATGGACATCTCCTTGCTGAAATATGGCGCACAATTTCGTAATTCTTCTGCAGTGGGTTTATCCTGTGGGGGTACGCACTTCAATACGGGTGTCATAAATGCATTGTTTAATTCCAGTCCATCATCCAATGCATCTGAATTAGATTGATTGGCAATCCCCTCTTTATGAAGACAGTGGATAAGGAAATCCGCTGATTTATCGCCAGTAAATACGCGTGCTGTTCGGTTACCTCCATGGGCAGCTGGCGCTAATCCAACCAAAAGCAACTCTCCATTGGGGTCACCATATCCCGGGATGGGCTTCCCCCAATAGGTCCAATCCATAAACTGTTTTCGTTTGGCTTGGGCCACTTGGGTACGAAAATCAACAATGCGTGGACAGGATTCACAGCGAATCATGGAAGAATACAATTCTGACATTGGGCCCGTTTGAATTAATGGATGTTGATCAGATGTGGGATTTGTACTTGACAAATAAAATACTCAAAATTGAAGCAGAAGTTATATGCAGAAATCCACACGGTCAAATGAGAGAAAGTGTCGAATTAACTTAATAACTGCTTTGTCAAAAACATTACCTTTGCTCATTGCCATTGGGTATGACAAAAACATAAATTCGCACCCCTTCTTTTGAAGTTCTAATCATACTTTTAGTTAAGGACAAATTTTTATGGGAATGATGACAACGCTCCGGAATCGGATGCATGTGGTTCTATGGACCCTTTTAGCGCTTTTCTTGTTGAGCATGACTGTTGGAGGCTTAGTCGGCGGTGCAAATATTATTGACCAACTCCTCGGTCGAGTGAATCCAGCAGAAGCAATTGGTTCTGTGAACGGATTCAAGATAACGCCAAGTCAGTTCAATCAAGCTGTGAATGCACGTATGGAGGCAATCCGTAATTCAGGTACTGAAGTATCAGATCAGTATTTAGAGAGAGTCCGTGAAGAGGTTTGGAATTCGTTTATCGAAGAGCGTCTTACTGAACAGGCCATCGAAGATCTGGATATCACCATATCCAACGATGAAATTCTATTTCATTTAGAAAATAATCCACCCATGGATATTCAACAGCTATTCATGGCCAATAATACTTTTGATGAAGAAACATATCGGCAAGCACTCAATACACCGGGCATGATCGATTGGACACCGATTGAGGCATGGATGCGTGAGTTTTACCTCCCCCGTTTCAAACTCCAACAATATATCAATGTGTCTGCTGTTGTTTCCGATCAGGATGTGCATGAAGAATTCATCAAACGGAATACAGATTTTACCATATCCGCACTTCATGTGGTACCGGCTGCAGTTAAAGATCGGGTTACAGATCCATCTGAAGATGAACTGATGGCGGACTATAAATCTCGCAGAGATGACTTTAAACGGGAAGAGAAGCGTCACCTTTCATATGTCAGTTGGCCAAAAGCGCCCACCCAAGAAGATACACTTCGAGTGAAGCAAGAAGCTTTAGATATTATTATAGCTTACAGTGATGGGGATGATTTCGGGAAATTGGCCAATATTCACACAATGGACCCGGGCAATCAGGTTACTCCTGACTCTGGCCGTGGTGGTGATTTGGGTTGGTTTGGAAAAGGCCAAATGGTTCCTGAGTTTGATCAAGCGGTTTTTAATGCAAAAGCAGGTGCTGTAGTTGGCCCTATCTTAACCCAATTTGGCTATCACGTCATTAAAGTGGATAGTATCCGAAATAAAGGAAAAGACAACCACCAGGTAAAAGCAGCACATATTTTGATTAATATTGAAATGGGTCAAAATACACGAACAGCCATCCGCCGTAAAGCCACGTTATTTAGTTATGATGCCCAAGATTATGGTTTTGCTGTAGCTCAGGATAGCCATTCAGTCACGCCCCAACAAGCCAATTATATTGGCGAAAATGACTTATTTCTAGGCAGCATAGGTATGTTTAGATCCGGTGTACGCTGGGCCTACCACACCGATACAGAAATTGGCACCATTTCAGACCCAATGGAAACTGATGATTTTTATGCTGTTTTTGTTCTGGACTCCATCTCTCCTAAAGGCATAGCCTCATTTGAAGATGTGCGAACTCAAGTCTATGCATCCATTAGCAAGAAGAGAGAAACGGTGGCTACCGAATCTTACGCCTCAGAACTACGTTCTCAAGTTGAAGGTGGCTCTTCATTTCAATCATTAAAAGAAGGGAATGACAAATTGGATTTCGTCCCTTCTGATGAAAAGAAATTAAAAGGATCCTTTATTTCATTAGGCCGTTCCGGTCAAGTCATGGGTGCTTTACTGAATGCCAACACAGGCGATTTGCTGGGACCCATCAAAACAAATCGGGGACACAGTTTAATCCAAGTGTTGAATGTGAGTGCCTTTGACTCAACTGCTTGGACATCCCAAAAAGATATTGTTCGGGCAGATCTTACCCGTCAAAAACAAACCCTCGCATTCCAGAATTGGATGATGGAACTAAGAGATGCGGCGGATATTGTTGATAATCGGAAGTATCACTTTTAGAAAGAGGACTTGTAATATATTATTGATTATTGTGAAAGAATAATCGAAGAAATGAAAATAGATTAATTTTTTTACGACATTGTCATTCTGGACTTTGATTCGATATATAGTATATAAATAGATTACTTTGCGGAAGATCCGATTGGGAGATAGCGTACCTATGATCTCAAAAATAAGCGGACTATAATTAAACAAAAACTTCCGAAAAGATTTAGTCGTAAGCTTATTTCAAATTCGGTTCAATTCGTGTACGGATAATCCATGCAGAAGGATATCCACTATTTACCAATGATTGGCGAAATGATTCTGCATGTTTACGATCAATAAAATTGCCCATCCGAACTTTATAGTTAGGTGCTTCAAAAATGACATAGATATCATGGGTATACTTAAAGGATAAATCATTTTTTAAATTTTCGGCCTTACCTCTATCTCCTGTGGCCAATACCTGAACACGAAACCCTTCAATAATGACCTGGGCAGAATCAATCGTCTCCGTTTTCATCCATCGGCTATCCACAGTGAGTGGAGAAATAATTTTTGGCCATCGGGGTTTGGGGTTTTTTAATTTGCTGGGATCAAATTTGATTTTACCAGATTGAGCCAAACAAAGACTGATCGCGAGAACAAATATTAAATACTTCATAGCGTGCGGACGTTTTCTGCGACCATCCATCCTTTTTTTCCATCTAGAAGGATGACCTCAACCCAACCGGCCTGGGTGGTGGTAATATCCACTTTGGTTCCTTCATGGATACGAAAGACCACATTCTCTCCACGTTCAATGGGTGCTGACCGTACATCTACAGCGGCAACAATTACAATGGCTTCTTTCTCATCGGATACTTCCCAGTATTTATCCAGCATGATCCAACCTGTGGATAATAGGAACACCAGTAAAAATCCGTTTACAATACCTCCGATCCGATCAGCAATCAAACCATTCGCTCTCAGTACGTAAATACCACCCAATCCCATAAAGAGAAATCCGGCCAAAGTAATGAGATCCAAAATAGTTAATTTTTCTACAATGGCACGATATATGGCTACAAAAATAAAATCATCCGGCGGCATAATTCTATCTCGCACTTGGGCCCGAACAAAATTTAAATTATAATTCAGATCTCCATTCCTGGGCGATAAATCATAACCCTTTTCATAAGCCCAAATGGCATGGCCTAATTCACCCATCCTGAAATAGGCATTGCCCAAATTAAGAAACAAATCTTCATGGACCACCTGATGGGAAAGTTTTTCGTATGTATTGGCAGCCTGTTGATATTGCTCCGCTTCATAATAACGATTCCCCAATTGATAGAGTGAATCGGGAGACTGGGCCCAGCCGAAGGTAATGCATAACATGAGAATTATACGGTTCATGCCAACTCACCATCGATTTGCTTTAAAAGTTCCCCGGCCTGCATTTGGAGTGTATCTTTTGCTTCACTGGCTTCAGGGCCAAACCGGCCTGCATCACAAATTTTGGCAATGGCCACCGTTTCAAGAATTAATGGATTGGATATTTTATTCATCAAAGCGGTTTCTAATATCATGGGATCTAAATGTTCTGAGGCTAAAAATAATTTGGATTGAAAGTACCGATACATGACTTCTGCCGTATGGGTAAACGGATCCTCATCTTGAGTACTTAACGATTGTAATGCCACTTTTAAGGCGCCCTTGGCTCGCCTTATACCGGCGGTAGACGACCGATTCGATTGGACTTTTGAAAACATGCGTGGAAATATGAATAATCCTGCGGCGATGAAGTATGTACCCCATACCCAAATGGGGATAGATTGTTCGCCCCTTGGCGTCCATTTTGATGTTTGGGTGCGAATATATCGAATATCCTCGCCAATAAAGGCAACATCTTCTCGATTGATGCCTGTGGAAGCAATTTCTGATTTATCACCGGGTTTTACCGCTATAGATTCAGATGGACTTCTGGCTGTCACAAATTGATCTATTGTCGGATCAAAATAGGTCAACGTCACCGGATTTAACCTGAACTCCCCTGGAATTCGAGGTATTAAGATATATTCCAATGAAAGTTCGCCAGTGAGTTGATCTCGAAATTCATCCCGCTCAAAAGATGATGTGGGCGGAAATACTTCCATGTTCTGTGGAAAGTTAATCGTATTCATATTGAATTGATTCAAATTTCCCGTTCCCTTAAGCCTCACCTTAAACGTAATGGCTTCATTCACCTTAACTACTGATGTATCTACCCAAGAAACCACATCAAATTTCCCCACGGCACCTGTAAAATCTGCCGGCGGTGATTTGGGATAAGGCATGACGGTAATCTTTAATGAGTCAGACTGAATGAATTGCCGCTGAGTTTCCCGAAACATGGAATTAAAAAATGGATCGTCAAAAACGCCGCTTGGCCGTCTTTTGGATGGTTTCTCTACATTGCAAATGGCGGTCATGGGCGCAATGACCAAATCTCCCGTTTGTGTGGGAAACATGGCCGATTTATATAGAGTGGCCACTTTATAACCAACCCCATTAATCTGGGTATCTCTAAATCGTACTGTTTGTGCCACACGGAGATCTTCATTCCAGAAACCAACACTTTTTGGATATTCTATATCTTCGATGGATAAGTTTAATCGAGTAAATAACCGATAAGTGACCGTAACCTGCTCTCCGGGATAGGCCTGTTCCTTGTCCGGTTTGGCTTCAATAAATAAATTGGCCATTTGGGCACGGCCGGCGCCCCTTTCAACTGTAATTCCAATGGGTTTGGTACGATAGACCTGCTTCCCAACGTTTACATTGAGTCCGGGGATATTGAGCTTTCCTTCTTTTTTTGCCAATAGGGTCCAACTGAGGCTACGAGAACTTGTCATTGCACCGTTCACCCATTGGATATTGGTTTGTTGGGCAGGACCTGACACTATTTTGAAATTTTTAAGCAGTGGGGAAATATCTACATTCGGTGTACCATCTGCATTGGTGGCTACAATCTTAAATCCCACTGTTTCAATTTGAGAAATGCGATTCACATCTACAGACGCAGTAACAGAGACTTGCCCCCATAGAAAACCAACAAATAAGAAAATTTGGGAAACTCGCTTCAGCATTACCAGTCCTTTGCCAACTTTCGTGATTTGGCGCGAGCAATTTGCTGCTTCTGCATAATTTTTTCATCCTGCTTCAGGGCATCAAGGATGCTTTCTGCTTGCTTTAAATCTTGTGCTTTTTCTTCTTCAGATGCTTCTTGTTGTTGCTGCTGCTGTTGCTCTTGTTGTTGCTGCTGGTCCTGGTTTTGCTCTTCCTGCTTTTCATCCTCTTCTTCTTGGTTCTCCTGCTCTTCTTCCTCTTTTTCCTGTTTATCTTGCTCCTGTTTATCTTGCTCCTGTTCTTCCTGGTCTTTGTTTTCTTGATCTTGATTTTGATCCTGCTCTTGATTTTCATCTTTCGGCGGTTCTTGCTGATACTTTAAATATTCGTAATTGTATTTTGCTTCTTTATCCGTCGGGTCCAACTCCAGTGCTCTTCTATAAAAGGCCAAGGCTTCTTCTGTTTTTTGATTTTGATAGAAGGTATTCCCCAAATTATACATGGCTTTGGCCTGAAGAGATGCATCTTCAGATTTCAAGGATTGCTCAAAGGATTGTTTTGCTGTTTCTAAATCTCCTCGTTGAAATGAGGATGCACCGCGACCAAAGTGGGCTTCTTCATTGTTTCCCTGCTCCATAATGACTGATTCATAATATTGTTGGGCCGCTTCAAATTCTTGATTTTCATAATGTTTCATACCATTATCCTGCCCCAACAGTTCAGATGAAATAAACAGAAATGGGATGAAAGACTTACTGAACAAAACGGCCTCGCCAGGTATCATCGCCTTTTCTTCGGGTGGGGATCAGCATACCAACTACCATCAATCCCATGGATAAAATGGCGAAGGACTGATACCGATCTTCATATTCGGAATAGATATGTGACTTTAATGTGCGTTTTTCCATACTATCAATGGCCGTCATAATGCCCCGGAAATTAGCCGGCTTATTATCAAATATAACATAAGTACCGTTCCCTGCATTGGCAATATCATTAAGAATGGCTTCATTGATAACGGATGTTATCAATTTGCCCGAACCGTCACGCTTATAATCTCGAATACCTTGCTTATCAACGACAGGAATGAGCGAGCCCGATGCAGTGCCCACACCCACCGTATGGATAATCATCCCTCTGCTTGCCGCTTGTTTTGCTAGATCAATCGCTTGTCCTTCATGATCCTCCCCATCCGTGACCAACACCAAAACCTTATATTTCGAATCATCTTCTGTAAATGCAGATAATCCCGTTTGAATGGCTGAACTCAGTGCCGTTCCTTGGGTCGGAATCATTTGTGTATCAATTTTATCGAGAAATAACCTAGCCGCTTCATAATCGGTGGTAAGCGGCAAATACATGTGGCTGGAGCCGGCAAACACGATCAAGGCCACGCGATCACCTTTCAATTGGCGAATCATTTGGGATATTTCAAATTTAGCTTTTTCCAATCGGCTGGGCTTTACATCCTCTGCATTCATACTGGTGGATACATCTATGGAAAAAACCAAATCTACCCCTTTCCGATCTAATGGGGCGAGCCTCGTTCCGATTTGGGGCCCTGATGCTGCAAATACCAACATCACCATGGATAACAATAAAAATCGCTGTTTCCATTTTAATCGATTCAAATCCATTTGATTGAATAAACGTGAGCGAAGCCGTGAATCAGTTTCAGATAATATCTTTTGTTTTCGTCCACGCCATATCCAAATGAACCAGAGAATGGTCAAAGGAATATAGACATAGAGTACGAATGGAAATCTAAAATCAATCATAAGCGACGCCGGAACAGTGTTCGATCTATCGTTTGACCACCCAAACCAAAAATGATTGCAGGAATAAGGAACCATCCAAACAATTCACGATAGCGCGTATATTCTTTGACTTCGATTTCTGTGCGCTCTAACTGATTAATGGTGGTATATACTTCTTCCAATATGGAAATATTGGTGGCGCGAAAATACCGTCCATTCGTCCGTTGTGAAATGGACCGAAGCGTTTCTTCATCAATTTCATTTCGAATATATCCACGGCCGGGAATAAATGATACATCCTGATTGGTCCCGGCACCAATGGTATAGATCTTAATACCAAATTTGGCTGCCAAATCCGCTGCTGTGATGGGATCTAGTTCCCCCGCATTGTTACTACCGTCAGAAAGCAAAATCATGACTTTACTTTTAGCATCACTGTGGCGAAGTCGATTGGTGGCATTGGCAATAGCCATACCAATGGCAGTTCCATCATAAGATTGTTCTGCCACTCTGATTTCATCCATGAGGGATAATACCACATCCTGATCGATGGTCAAGGGACATTGAATAAATGATTCGCCTGCAAATACAAGAACGCCCATCCGATCACCGGAACGGGCATTGATAAAATCTTTTGCTGTCTTTTTAACTGCTTCAAGGCGGTTGGGAGGAAAGTCCGTGGCCAGCATAGAAGAACTGATATCCATGACCAATACAATATCCACCACATCCACATTGGTCTCCTGCATAGCGTCAATTAATCGTGGTCTGGATAACCCCATTAATACAAGGCAGAGTGTTAAATATTGGAGCGCAGTTAACAGACGAATCCGTCGCTTCCCTCGCCTTTTCATTTGATCTGAAACCAATGCAGTAGCAGAAATGCGAATAGATCCTTCTTGTGATTTGGCGGAACGTCTCTGCCAAAAATAAAGAAGCGGGATAAGGATTAACACCGCGAGAAACCATGGACTACCAAATGTGATCATTGCAATTGGTTGGACTTACGGACGATTGACGATTTTGTTTCATATTTTAAGAGATAAAACTATAAAAAAAGGGATCGAATCGATCCCTTTTTTTATTGAAAGTTATGATTCAGATTTTAATTCTCTGATTTTTCTTCTGAAGTTGGCTCATTTTCAATGGAATCTTGGGTATCTTTTAACTCATCTTTCACACCATCTACTGCCCCTTTGAATTCTCGGATGCCTTGCCCCAATCCGCGGGCCAATTCGGGTAATTTTTTTGCACCAAACATCAATAAAATGACCAAGGCGATAACAACCATTTCCCATCCACCGGGCATGGCTGCATAATGAAGTTCATATCCTGACATATCTAATCCTCCGCTAAATCTTGAATTTATCTAATGGTAAATTTATATATCCCTTACCGGAAATACCGCAGAAAATAATAAGCCGACGCAAAACCGATAATGCTGGTAAAATTGAATGTAAGTGAAAGCCCAAATTGAATGGTGAACATTATGAGGTTGAGGGTTACTACCCCAGTTTCACTACCTACCAATCCACCGAGATTAAATTCAACACTTTTTAAGAAAAATTCTTTTACTACACTATCGGGTAAGAGCCATCCCAACAGTTCTCCCAGCAATGTGCCAAAAAGAGTGCCGAACAGGAGGATGATGAACACCATCCCCATATCACGTTTAGTCATTCGAATACTCCGATTTTGATTTTATTTGTGTATCATCTGAAAGTCGATCATGGTCAAGCATCCATTGTATAATCGACCAAGAAATATAAATAGCCATGAGTGGGAATAAAATCAACCCTTGGTAAAAAAGCAATCCAACCAACACTAAACCCAATCCGATGAGGCGAAGATTGTTCGAACGCCCTTGTTTTAAACTCAATAGGGGGAATTTCGTAATCCGCACAGGGCTTATTTCTAAAAAACTAACCAAGGCCACCAACACCAAAGCCAATCGCGGATCGCCCATATCACCATACATTTCGAAATTAAACAGCATGAAACTCACGATCGTGATGGCACCCAGAGGTGTGGTTAATCCGATAAAGTAAGGCTTCGGTCCATCATCTGTAGCAACGTTGAATTTGGCCAAACGAATGGTC